>CAZXTX010000207.1:0-5756 GCA_964643695.1 uncultured Mariniphaga sp.
AAAACTGATGATATGTACAGGGCAGCAAACATTGACTGGACACTGACTGAGAAATTTTGTAAAAAAACGTTTGATTTTAACGGAATCAGCCTCTATCTCACTCAGGGATTTATCGGTTCCACAAGGGCCGGTCTTACAACAACCCTTGGCAGGGAAGGCTCCGACTATACTGCTGCCATAATCGGAAATGTGCTGAATGCAGAGAGTGTCTCATTTTGGAAGGATGTACCCGGGGTTTTGAGTGCCGACCCCAAAAAGATGGAAAATTACACAAAAATTGATGAACTGTCGTATCGCGAAGCAGTGGAAATGACTCATTCGGGAGCAAAAATTATCCACCCGAAAACAATGAAACCACTGCACAATAAAAATATTCCGCTTTATGTGAAATCATTTCTTGAGCCGCAAAATCCGGGAACTGTTATTTATGAAATAGGACACAGAATTAAGCATCCTCCAATTTTTATTTTACGCGAAAATCAGGTTTTGATTACACTTTCGCCAAAAGATTTTTCATTTATAAACATTGAAGATATTGACCGTGTTGTAAATTTTTTAGTTGAAAACAGGATAAAAGTAACCCTGATGCAGCAATCGGCAATTGACCTTAATCTGGTGATTGACGCTAAGGAAACCGACTGGGAAATCATTATGCAGGAACTGAACCCATATTATAAAATCTGGTATAATACAGGTTTAACCTTAATAACAATAAGGCATTATACCGAGGAAGTGCTTGACTGGATGGTCAGGGAAAAAGATATTTATTTGGAGCAGCACAGTCGTTTAACGGCAAGAATGCTTGTTAAAGAATAGTGTTTTACGGAATTTGTTTCAGAATATTATCTGGTAAAATACTGGCGCGATGATATGGCTTTAACTCCTGCCGTAAGAACCTGATCTACCGTCAGGAGTGAAGTTTCACTGATTTTTTCCCCTTTAAATTCATACTCTTTCTTCAGTGAAAAAGTTTCCGGTTTCAGTTTTGAATATGTTATTTCGAAGGAATAGTTTACATCTTTAAAATAGTTGTTGTTGCCTTTACCAACTGCAAGAAATCTTCCCTGTCTGTTTTGTATTTCTGAAAAACCTTCTCCTTCAATTTTTTTAACTGAATAGTCATCTTTTGAAACAGTAATTTTTCCTTTAAATGCTGTTGCGTAAAAATCATGTGAGCCGGACGGTGCCGGTTGTTTCTGGGTAAAAGAAATTGCCCATGCCTGCTCATTGTCAACGGTAGTTTCATTTTCCATTGTTAGTTCAAACTGATTTAAAATAGCAGGATTCAGCACCGATGTTGCAGACCTTACCCAGTCAAGTTCCAGCAGTTCGTCAAAATTTGTGATGCCGGTTGCAAAACTGTAAGCGGGTTCTTCCTTTTTTATCTCATATTTTCGCATTTTAAAGGCATCTGTTTTTGACGGCTGGCGGTAGCCGTTGCGGTCATATATAAGCACTTTGGCTTTTTCTGAAATATTTACTGTATCGTTTATTGTTTTTTCGTTTTCGTAAGTGCATGACAGGTTAAACGGGCCGCCCAAAAAATTGTAGGGGGTGTTTTCAGAAGCCATTCTCAAAATGCGGATTATAACCCGCGACTGGGCTTCAATGTCAACATCGGCAATACTGTAAGTCTGTGGTTTAAGTTTTATAATGTTGTATTCCTTTTCAAAAAGCCGGTTTACCGGAAATGTTTCGGTTATATAACTCAGTGCCGAAAAAAATATTTGTTTGTCAATCATCTCTTCCGGAATTTTCATTTCAAAATTTCCGTCGGCATCACTTGCAGTACCGTAAAAAGTACCTTCAATTCCGATATTGGCATATACAACTGCCTGGTTGGTTGCTTCGTCAATAACCTTTCCTTTAATGCTTTTAGCCACACGTGAGCCGGTTTGTGCAAAAAGCGGCTGACAGGCAATAGTAAAAATAAATATTATAAGTAATCTGTTCATTGTTTTCATAATTTGCAATAAAAATAATAAAAACGTACCAATCATATCAATAATAACGTTACAATACCGTTTTATTATTTATTATATTTGCTCAAAATCAAAATAAAAATGAAAAAAAGGAAAATATTACTTTTTGCAGCGGTTTCATTAATGATTTTTACTTCATGTGTTTCAAAAAAGAAGTTTGTTGAAATGCAGAATGGCAGGCTGAATGCAGAAGAACAGGTCAGGCATCTGACTGATGAGAATAATGCCCGTGCCGCACGCATTGAAGCATTAATTTCAGATTTTGAAGCTATGAAAAATGAATTGATGGAGAATAATTCTGAAAAAGATCAGTATATCGATAATTTGAGTAAGGAAATTGCAGGGCTTAATGTTCAGCTAAGCGAGCAGAAGCAATCTTTACAGGAAAAAAGTTTTACTTACGGATTTGAAAAGGACAGACTTTCTGAAACAGTTCAGGAGAGAGATAAAAAAATTCTGACACTTGAAAGACAAATTACCGAGCTGGAAAAAGAGTTGTCATCTCAGGCCACAACTTTAAGCGATCGTAATATCCGCATTAATACACTTACCGATCAGATGTCATTTCTTGAAAATGAAAAAGAAGCAGCAGCACGGCAGCAGGAGGCACAGATGCAGCAGGTTGAAAACCTGAAAAAAGAGATAAATACGCTGAAAGGGCAAATCAGTGAAAAGGATCAGACAATCACACGTTTGCAAAACAATGTGAATCTGCTGAAAAGAGAAATTGGAGGAGGCAATTAAATCAACTTAAATATTTAAATATGAAGAAGTTTACTTTATTATTTTCTGCATTTTTATTACTTGCTGCTTTTGGCTGCAGCAATGGTTATAAATCTTTGTTTAACGGCAAAAACCTTGACGGCTGGATTATTCACGGAACCGAACTGTGGTATGTCGAGGACGGATTGCTTGTTTGCGAAAGTGGCCCTGACAAGGAATACGGCTATCTTTCCACCGAAAAGTTTTATGATGATTTTGAACTGAAAGTTGATTTTCTTCAGGAAGCCGATGGTAACAGCGGTATATTTTTCCGTTCAACTTTTGAAGGTACAAAGGTAAGCGGATGGCAGGTAGAGGTTGCTCCTCCCTTTCACAATTCCGGTGGTATTTATGAATCATACGGGCGCGGATGGCTTGAAAAAATTCCCGAAGAAAAGGAAAATCTCAAAATGGGGGAGTGGAATACTATGAAAATCCGTGTTGTTGGCGGTCATGTAACTACCTGGCTGAATGATCAGGAGATGGTTAATTTCGAAGATGATAAAATAGCACAGGGAAAAGGCGCAATTGCCCTTCAGATTCACGATGGCGGCGGCATAAAAGTTAGATGGCGGAATTTGAAAATCAAAGAATTGTAATAATCACAGGGCGGGACAGTTATTTATACTCCAGACTGTACACTTTGAAGTAATATTTTATTGAGGAACGTACTTCATACTCGGTTGCCGTGTAAGGAAGTACGTTTTGTATGTTGAACCATACCATAAAAGTGTCGGCTTCAGCCTCATTTAGTCCGGTTAAATTCATTACCATCTCTTTGTTGTAGTTTATAGAGTGCATTTCCCAGTTTTTCTGAAGTGCCATGGCTTCGCGTACGTCGCGTTTTTGTTTTTCGCGACGGCTCAGGTAATATTGCCAGTAAGAGATGGGATTGAACAGTGCTGCCAGGGCAGGTGGTTTTTCATTATAGGCATCACCGCGCAGTTCAGGCGAAATTTCTGTGGGTTTTCCGGTTCCGAGACCCAGATCAGGGCCGCTGCGGTCACCTTTTACTTCAACTTCGCGAACGGCATAGCTTACCGGATTAATTGTAAAAGTTAATGTCTCCAGCCCGGTATAATTGTGAGGAATGTATATAACGGTTTTTTCATAGCCGATTGAAGTTACAATCAGGCTGTCAATATTAAGTGCATCAAGTGTGAAAAATCCGTCGTTGTTGGTTATGGTTCCGCCACGGTAGCGGTTGTTGACAATGTTGGCATAAGGAACGGCAGAACTGTCGGCCCTGTTAATAATCCTTCCTTTTAAACGTACCAGAATAGGATCAACCAGCAAATCGTCATCATTCTGCGCATACCCTTTATTTACGGTAAAAAGCAGCATAACCAACCAGACTGAAACCAGAATCCTCATCATTTAAAATTTTTTCAAAAATATGGAAAAGAATTTTTACATTTTCAATGCGCATACTTTTGATGCTTTTTTTAACAAGTTTTAAGCCCGGTTCAGAAAAGTTTCAGATTTCCCCGATTTGAAAATAAAATTATTTCAGTGAAGAAATCCGTTCTTCAAGCATTTTTATTTTTGCCTCGGCATCTGCCTGCTTGGTTCTCTCCTTTTCTACCACTGCTTCGGGAGCACTGCTTACAAACCTTTCGTTACTCAACTTTTTCAGTACCGAATTCAGGAAACCTTTGGTATATTTCAGTTCCTCTTCAAGTTTTTTAAGCTCTTCCTCCACATTTACAAATCCTTCTAATGGCACATAAAAGTTGGTTGACTTAACCCTGAACGAAGCTGCCCCGCGAACCTCTTCATTTATATTGTGTATCTCCGAAAGATTTGCAAGTTTTTGCAGAACGGAAATATATTCAGTCTCAAAACCTTTGTCGCCCTGCTGAACTTTCAATATAAGGCTGTCTTTATTCGGAATGTTTTTTTCCTGACGTATATTGCGGATTCCCGAAACGGCCTCTTTCACATTTTCAAAAGAGCTGAGTAAATCGCTATTATAAGGTTCAACTTCAGGAAGCTGGCTGATCATAATGCTTTCACCGTTTTTCCGTCCTTCCAGCAATTGCCATATTTCTTCTGTAATAAACGGCATAAAGGGATGCATCAGGCGGAGTAGTTTGTCAAACAGTTCAATAACTTCCGAAAATGTTTTTTTGTCAATCGGTTTCTGATAGGCCGGTTTTACAATTTCCAGCAGCCATCCCGAAAAATCATCTCTTACAGTTGTGTAAATATTCATCAGGGCTTCCGAAATACGGAACTGGTTAAACTGATTGTCAAGAGTTTTCACAACTTCATTTAGTTTGTTCCTGAACCATTTAACTGCCAGTTCTGAATGTTCTGGCTGTTCAATTTCCTCGGAAATCTCCCAGTTTTTTACCAGTCTGAATGCATTCCAGATTTTTGTTGCAAAGCCGGCTCCCTGCTGGGGCAGGCTCTCGTCAAACAGTAAATCGCCGCCTGCGGGAGAACATAGCAGCATACCAACACGCACGCCGTCGGCACCGTATTTTGCAATCAAATCCAGCGGATCGGGTGAATTTCCGAGCGATTTTGACATTTTCCGGCGTTTGGAATCGCGCACCATTCCGGTAAAATATACATTTTTGAACGGGAACCGGTTTTCATATTCATAACCTGCGATAATCATCCGTGCAACCCAGAAGAAAATTATATCGGGAGCGGTAACCAGATCGGATGTCGGATAGTAATATTTTATATCGGCATTGTCGGGATCCCTTATACCGTCGAATACCGAAATCGGCCATAGCCAGCTTGAAAACCACGTGTCAAGAACATCCTCATCCTGAATCAGTGAAAATTCCTTATTTTCTAAATTCGGGAACTTTTTCAGAGTCAGTTCCGTTGCTTCCTTTTCATTTTCGGCAACTATATATCCGTAGTCATTTCCGTGTTGCGAACCGGAATCGGTTTTTACATACCACACCGGAATCTGGTGTCCCCACCAGAGCTGACGGCTTATACACCAGTCTTTTATGTTGGACATCCAGTGGCGGTAGATATTTTTGAATTTTG
>CAZXTX010000208.1:0-5699 GCA_964643695.1 uncultured Mariniphaga sp.
ATGTTTATGATGCAATTTATTACGCCGGCGATTGCAATGCCGGAAGCAAAACTATTGCAATCAATCTGCTCAACGACGAGCAGGTTCGTGAAGACAAAGGGAGCAGAAAACTTCAGCTGAAAAACTCAATGCAGGCAAAATTCAATAAAATCCTGATTCCGATTTCTAATCTGCTAATTGCCGAAAATCAGCGGAAACATGTAAAGTTTGATGCCTTTTTTGAAAATACGATGTTTCATGAAGTTGCACATGGTCTGAGACTTGGCAGCACCATCGACAAAAGTTCAACCGTTCGCGAAGCCCTTAAAGACACCTACACTTCAATTGAGGAGAGCAAAGCTGATATTCTTGGTTTGTGGTGCGTTCATCAGCTGAATGAAATGGGAGAGCTTGACGAAAAGGATATGATGGACAACTTTGTAACCTTTATGGCCGGAATTTTCAGGTCGGTGCGGTTTGGTGCAGCAAGTGCACACGGCAAGGCAAACATGATGAGGTTTTACTATTTTCAGGAAGCCGGTGCTTTTGAGCGTGATTCAGAAACCGGAACTTATCATGTTAATTTTGAAAAAATGAAGGAAGCCATGTACAGTCTTTCCGAATTATTGCTGACCATTCAGGGTGATGGCGATTATGAAGCAGCAAAGCAGATGGTTGATGAAAAAGGATTTATTCGCGAAGAATTGCAAAAAGATTTAGACCGTATTGGTGATGCCGGCATTCCGCGTGATATAGTTTTTGAGCAGGGAGAAGAGATTCTTGGTCTGAAATAAGAAACTTAAAAGGGCAGGGGAGAAGATATCTCTAATTAAATGTGTGGACACCTGTCCGGTTAGTATAAAAAACAACCTTATAACGAATTGAAACGGGAATGTGTCAGCGGTACGGATTGCCTTTGTCACAGGAAAGATGAACGTTTAAACTTTACAATAGGAGAAATGTCCGGATTAAAAAATAAGAATATTTATTCCTGTGAATGCGGTAAACATTAGCCGGAAATCTATCTGTTTTCTCTGATGCTTTATTTAATAACAGGATATATTTGTATATTTGACTATATTATTAAGCTGAATATAAAATAAAATGAAAGGTATATCAAGAGAACTAATGGGGGCATCTGCCATTCCCATAGTCTTATCGGTTTTGCAAAATGGCGACAGTTACGGTTATGAAATTGTACAGCGTGTAAAAGAATTGACCAACGGTGGTATCACCTGGAAGGAAGCGAGTATTTATCCGGTATTGAAAAAACTGGAAAACGGCGGGATGATAAAATCCTACTGGAAAGTACAGGAAGGCCAGCGGCCCAGAAGGTATTACACTCTTTTAGCTGACGGCGAAAAACAACTTAATCAGAATATACAGGAATGGGAATTAATTCAAAATGTATTTGCAGCACTTTTGAAACCGGCAACATAGGTTTTTGATGTGTTTGGAACTTAAATGGTTGAAAGCTGATTAGCAATTGATTGACAATTAAAAAAATATTATAATTGATTTTTATCAGTCATGTCAATTTGAATTTGGAAACTTCTGCTAAAACACTTACTGTAAATTTGAAATAAAAGCACAGGCTAAATAGTTTTTCTTATAAATTTGGTGAATCGTATAAAGTTATATGTAACAAATTATACCCGACTATGGAAAGTAGTACCGGATTTAACCTACAAGGCTATATAGCCGGATGGATGGAAAAGATTCAATCAGAACCGGCTGTTACAGAAATTGATGCAGAAGAATTAAAAAGTCATTTGCTGGATTTGATGGATGATCTGAAAGCAGGAGGACTGGATGAAGAAGAAGCTTTTTGGGTAGCTTCGAAGCGATTGGGCAACAGTGCAGATTGGGGCGAAGAGTATCGTCAGGAAAACAGTCCGGTTATACAAATGCGCAGATCGATAATTATTCTGGGAGGTGTACTGGCCTATTTCATGTGCTATTATTTTATATTGTCAACTTCAAAGTTACTTTTTATAATTCTGCTGTTTAATGATATTAATGGACACATTGCCGCAGACTGGGTTTTCAGGTATCTGATAACTTTCCATTTTGCATTTGTTATGTTTGTTGTCAGTATCTTCTTCTTTGAGAAAAAAACGGTTACTTTTATTGAAAATATTAAAATGAGGCCCAGGCACACTCTCATCCTTCTTGCCATTACAGTTGCTCTTGCTGTTGCTGATACCTGCCTTTTTCCTGTAGCCAAAACAATGATGGGTGATAATCTTCCTCTCAGGAGTTATCTTTATCATTTTTATTTGAATTTTGAATTCAGTTTTCCCTTGATAATCAGTATCGGTTTCGTTTTTATTTATTTTAAATATTATAAAAAAGTAAAAGTTTGAAATATAGATTTAATATTTTTATATTGCAGGTCAATATATAAATATTAAATTATGAAAAAATACTGTTTTATCTTTCTTTTTGCTGTTCTCTTGTTTTCCTGTCAAAAAACCGAATTCAAAAATGTGTAAGCATTGGCATCTTATACAATCGAGTCAGATGATATGTAAATGTGGGATTGCTGTTATCCTTGGATTCCACTTTGTTATGTTGAATTTGGTCAAAACTTTAATGAAACTATTACATTTTAAAAAATGGCTTTGTTTTGAAACTTATAATGAAAAATCAGTACAAGGTCTTTATTAACTATTAAGGATTTTATGAAACATATATTGTATGTTTTTATTTTAATTTGTGTTGGTTTTAGTTGTTCAACCGATTCTGGTCGGTCAGTACTAAACGATTTTGATAATACAATCAATTTAGAACTCAATGTTACTCCAATTGAAAGTATTGAACTGGGAGAACTTCTGGATATGGTTTCTTTCGACTCTGTTCTAATTGTTAATGAAGTTTTTAAAGAAAAAATATTTAAATGCTTTGATGTAAATAATGGTCATTTGGTCTCGAATTTCGTGAATCGGGGGAAAGGCCCCGGTGAAATTATTTTTCCAGGGTTAATATCTGCATTTAATGACAGTGTTTTTTCTATGTATGATGCAAACAAAAAACAATTAATTTATTTTAATGTAAATGTCATACTTAGTGAATTTTATCAATTTGAAAAAGTTGTAAATATTGATTTGCCAGATTTGGTTATTTTTCAAAGTTTTCCGTTAAATGATTCTTTAATGATTTTCACAGGTATATTCAATGAAGGAAAATATTGTCTTTTTAATTCTATATCAGGTAAAACAATAATTGACGTTGAATTCCCAGTTGGCGAGGAATATCAGGAAGATAATAATCATATCAAATCAATGGCACATCAAGGGGAAATAGCCATAAAACCTGATAAAATAAAGTTTGTATTTGTATGCCGCAATGGATATTTTGACATTTGTTCTGTCTCTCAAAACGGGTTGTTTTTAGAAAAAAGAAAATTGTATTATTTATCAGAGTACAAGGTTATTGGTAATGGCACAGTAGCTCATTCGTCAAAAGCTGCTTATGCATTTCATTCTGTTGAGGTAACAGATAATTATATTTATATGATTTATTCAGGAAGGACGCAGGGTGAATTTGGATCTGAATATGTTGCGGGGAATAATATTTTAGTTTACGACTGGAATGGAAATCCTGTTGTGAATTTTAGAACCGATCAATATCTTCATCGTATGACACTTGACAGGAATAATTTAATTATCTACGGATATTGTATCAATTCTGTTACCGGTGAACCAGAAATCGTTAGCTGCCAACTTCCGAAACACTAAAAAAATCAGCATGAAACAAAAAATTAAATCAGTACTCTTTTTCTGTATTTTTTTTGCATCTATATTAAATGCACAGGAAAAAACAGTTGTTTCAGTAGATGGGTTCTTTACAAATAAGGACAGTAATGATGTAGTAAACCATTTAGGTGGAAGTTTTATTAAAGAGATAACAAATATTCCTCCTGATTCTGCACAAGTCTTGATAGGCGAAATCGGAAAATCAGGAATTCTAAATATTATTACGATTGATCCTGCAAGTGAAAAGTCACGATATTTTCGGCGGAAGGGTAATTCATTATTTGAAAACAATCCGAGTTGTTTCATAAACAATAAAGAAGTTGACAAATCCGAAATTTCATTGCTTAACCCATCTGAAATAGTTTCAGTTAATATTATTCCTCAACTGGAATCAGCCCGATTGTATGGTAAAGAAAAAAAATATGGAGTAATATTAGTTACAACAAAGAAAAAATAAAATGAGATGCATCAATTTATTAATGGTTATTTTCCTGACAACAACAATTAATGTTGCCAGTCAAAATCATAATGTAAAAATAGAAGGACAAATCATTGGATACGATGGCCATTCACCGGTGAGATATTATTTTTCAAACGAAAATTACTTTCGAAATCCTATGTTCATAAAACCTGACAGTTTGGGGCGGTTTACCATTCTGAGAGACATAAACCGGCCTGAATTTTTTTTCTTTCATTTTCGAAATGAAAATGAAAAGGAAGTTTTTTATGAGTGCAGATTGATTGTGCAACCGGAAAAAAACTATTATTTCATTTGTGAGCCTCAAAAATATAATGATGTAATGACACCTCATAGTCCTGATATCTATAGCTGGAACATTCAGGATGGTGATTATCCCGGTTTTTATAAAATAGATTTAGGGCAAATGTATTACAACATGTTTGATAACGGAACTATGGGTTCACTTTATCATGAGGAGTGGAATTTATATCAACCGGATTCATTATTAATTAAGCTGAATCAAAAAACTGAACATCAAATTGCATTATATACTGAGCTTCTGAATAAAGGTGAAATTGATTCATTTTTTTTTAAAGTGGCGGCTCTGAACGTTAAATATTTTAATGCTTACCGGCTGGCAGTAACTATAAGTGATGCATGGAATATATCACATAAATATGGAATAAAAGACAGTCTGATTGTGAAAAAATTGTATGAAGTATATGATGAAATTTTTCGACAATATCCGGTAGAAAATGTAAAATTTGAAAATATTTGGTTATCAGAATCCAGATATATTGAAGAGTATCTGCATTATCTTGCAGGATTAAAAGATGGAGAATTTTTCCCGCCGGAACGAAAAACCAGATATGCAGATATTGATGAAATAAAAGATATTATACCTAATGAAGTTTATAGAAATTATAAATTGCAAAAAGTTGCATCCAATGTTGCAATGCTTCAGCTTGAATCATCAAAAATAGCAAAGGATTTTTTGAACGAAAACCCCGATTTGAGACAGGCTGCTCTTGGAGGAATACTGGAAAATCAATTAATTCCAAGGTCTGAAGCATTTGACAGCATTTCGAAGCGTTCTCTTTCAAATAAAGTAGTTTTTTTGGATGAAAATGAGCCGATTCAAAGTTTTCAGCAATTGCTTGATAGTATTGAAAATAAACCAATATTCTTAAGCTTTTGGGGAACATGGTGCTTCTCTTGCAAAAACCAGTTCAAATATAACCAAGAACTTATTTCGTTTATAGAAAAAAACAATATCACAATGCTTTATATTGCAAACGAATACAATTCCGACAGGGAAAACTGGAAAAAAATTATTGCCGCATATAATCTGGAAGGTTATCATTTTATATTGACTGATGACTTTAAAGAAGATATGAAAAAATATGACATTGAAGTTACAGGTTATCCAACTTACATGATTATTGACTCAACCGGCAAAATTGTTGAGAAAAAAGCTTCTTGGCCCGGAGATGGTAAAAAAC
>CAZXTX010000209.1:0-4065 GCA_964643695.1 uncultured Mariniphaga sp.
CATTTCCCTGTACCGAGTATTTTTTATACGGATGCGGAATTTTCATAAATCCCGGTGTAAGGTTAAAATGTTTGATTACACCTGCAAAATCTATTGCCGCTGCAGCCTTGTCCGGGTTTTTATCCATATTTTCCTTTGCAAACTCGTATAAAAATGAAGGTTCAGGAATATCAAGTCCTTCGCGCCATACCATTTTTCCTACTGACTCGCCGTAGCCTAATCCCTCGTATGCTCCCGCCACAAGGGCAAGATTGATATAAAAACCGGTATCGTCCCATATTCCGAACTGTCCCAATTCAACATTTTTGCGCACATCTTCACTCGATCTGCCCTGAAATGCAAATTCCCAGTCGTGAATAATTCCTGCTCCGTTGGTAGCCAGATGGGTGACCCATCCCTCTTTTATGAGTGCTATAAGCGTTGGTCCCATTCCGTTTTTAATGGTATGGGCACCGAATGTGAGCATCACCGAACGCCCCATGTCACGGGCTTTTTTAATTTTTTCGGCGGTATTGTCAATGAGATTTTCGCTACGGGCCGACAAATTTTTCGGAAGAGTGTTTACGGGAATGTGGTCACGTTCAATATCAACTTTGTTTTCCCTGTCGGCAAGTTTTTTTATTTCAAGTTTATTTCTGTCAAATTTGTGAAAACTCATCAGCTTTATTCTTGTATGTTTAATAAATTAAGTAATTCCTGAAGTTGTGAAAAATCGGCAATTATAACATCTGCACCTGCTTTTATGAGCCTTGTGCGTTTGCTCTCATTCAGGCTGTGACGTTTCATTTCATTACTGGCAATTCCTATTGTCAGGCCGCCTTTTTTAATGGTTTCCCGTATTTCAACCGGTCCGTCGCCAAAGGTTACTAATTTGCCGTTTCCCGCATCGCCGATGTCATTTAAGATTCTGTCCAAAACAATTTTTTTGGCATCTTTATCAATATCACCAACAGAACCGTAAATTCCGCCTGTAAAAAGGTGGTCATAGCCCATAATACGGGCTTCGTTTTTAACATCAGGCTCATCGGTGCCGCTTGCAAGATACATGGTAACACCTGCTTTATACAGTTTTTCAAGCAGTAACACCGAATTTTTCATCGTAAAGTCTTCAAGCTGAAGTTCACCTCTTTCAAGTTTTGCCTCACGTACTCTGACCATTTCAAGCAACTCATCATTATATATTTTTTTGTAACCAAATTCATCAAGAATCTGATTTTCCGGAACCATGCCGAACTCCCTTACCATTTCAATCAGCCCCTTCATTTGTGCAAGAGTCTGAATTCCTGTTGTTTTGTCAACAAATTCAATAACGCGGTTATACACTTTGTTGTAAACAACTTCATCAGCATCATGGTAGTGTTCGCCCATAACGGCTTTTATCATCATCGGAACCATAATCTCCTCCCAGCCTTCACGCAAAGTGGAGATTGTGCCGTCATGGTCAAAAATTGCATGGGTAACTTCTATTTTTTCAGGAAGTTCATTTACCAGTTCAATCTCGGTGTTTTTCAGATAACGGGCATTCCGTGTATTCTCGGCAAGTTCGGGATTGTAAATCAGGTCGGGTTCAGTGCCGATTTCCAATATCTCTTCAGGTGATGCCGTACCGGTCTGAAACAGCTTCTGAACAGTTACTCCGGCTACAAAAGAGCCTATTTCTGCAGCTTCCTGCATGCTGTATCCCGCTGCCAGCGTTGCAGCAGCACCGGCAAGATAGCTGTCGCCGGCACCTACCGGGTCAACTTTTGAAAGAATCATGATTCCGAAAATATCGGTAATTCCGTTTTCGTCAATTACAAGTGAGCCGCGTACCCCGCGGGTGATGAAGAGAGGTTTTCCAAACTCTTTGTAAAGCTGTTCGGCAGCTTTTTTAACTTCGGAATAGAGCACGGTATCATCCGGTGCCTTTTCAAGTCCGATCAGATTTGATGCTTCAATATCATTGATTTTACGGTATGTTCCGTCATAATATCCGCTGTAATTGCGGCTGTCAACAATGAAAATCTTTTCAGGAAACAGTTTTATCACTTTCAGCAGTTCACTTCTGAAATATTCGGTATGAATTCCTGAAATCACCTGTTCGTTGATAATTACAATATCAACTTCCGGTATCTGGTTTTTTAAAAGTCCGGTAAGCCTGTCTGCTGTTTCGGCTGACAGCTGATTGAAATTGCCGAAGTCGATGCGCCCCTCTTCGGTTTCACCTGCATACGGCTTGGCATACACATGTGTTGACCAGTTTTCTTCCTGAACAATAAGGTTCTGCGGATTGATACCGTTTTCCTTCATCACCTTTACCATTTCGGCGACAAACGGATCGGTGCCTATAACACCAAATGCACGCACATCCTTTACGCCCATTGCCGAAATGTTGGCAGTTACGTTACCGGCTCCGCCAAGTGAATAGCGCTGTTCTTTTACAGGCCGTGTTTTTTGTCCGGTTTCAACCGATATTTCACTTTTTGATTCATCAATAAACCAGTATGCATCAAGACAAAAGTCACCTACAACGGCAATTTTCACCCGACTTATGTCATTGATAATTTTCTTTAAAAGTTCCTTGTCCATTTTTGTTTTTATTTATATTTTTTTAATAATTTACTAATATTCAGTGTTGTATCAAAGTGTTCAGTAATAGTTTGATGATTATTTTCCTTTGTCAAAAAACTCATTTTCAACAATCATACATATTGCATGATAAACAGGCAGGTGAAGTTCCTGTACGAAAGCAGTCCGTGTTTCCGGCACATTAATCAGAACATCGCAGTAAGCTTTCATCATTCCGCCGGTTTTGCCGCTCAGACCTATGGTTTTTAGCCCTTTAACCCTGGCAACCATCAGGGCATCCGATACATTTCTGGCATTTCCAGAAGTGCTGAGGGCAATTAAAATATCACCCGGATTCCCGTAGCCGGCAACCTGCTGCGCAAATATAAAATCACCGCCTATGTCGTTTGATATTGCGGTTGTCAGGGCAGTATGCTCGGAAAGAGATATTGCAGGCAGGCCTTTTTCCAGTTTTTCGGCAAGCAGACTGCCGCGTTCGCCGTATTCCGATTTCAGTTTATCCCGGATTTCAGAATCCAGCGGACGGTATTTTTCAAAACTTTTCATCAGTTCGCCAACTATATGTCCGGCATCGGCATTGCTGCCGCCGTTACCGCAAACCAGCACCTTGCCTCCGTTGCGGTATGTATCAATAATCATTTCAGCTGCCTGTTTAACAAGTGGTTCAAATCCGGCAAGCTTTTTATGCCGTTCAGACATCTGTTTTAAAATATTATCCATAATACTATTAATTTCTGATTAAAATTTATTTTCATACATTGCTACGCACAATGCAGCAAAATCACCAATTGATTCTCCCAGCTGAGCCGGCACAATGCGGCAAACCTCCAATGCAGAAGGTATTGCTTCCTGTTTTAGAATGCGGTAAACATGCGGCCTGAAGAGCTCTTCATTTCTGGCATAAATGCTTCCGATAACAATGCACTGCGGATTAAGTATATCGATGAGGATTGCAAGTCCGCGCCCCAGATACTCACCTGAAATACGGATAATTTCGGCAGCTGTGGGATCGCCTTTATGTGCTGCAACTGCAACATCTTTAGCAGTTAATTTTGATGCATCTTCAGGATCCGGACAGAAAGCAACCTGTTCGCCTTTGCTTAATTTTTCGGAAACAATTGTATTTGCCAACTGGGCAATACCGCCTCCGCTGCAAAAGCCTTCAAATGAGCCTGCTTTTCCGAATCCCACCGGGCCGTCATCAGCCAGTCTGATATGTCCGACCTCACCTCCAAGGTCGTTTGTGCCGGCGTAGAGCCGGCCGTTCAGTATAAGTCCTGATCCCATTCCGGTACCGAATGTCAGAAAAATCAAGTTTTTGGTACCCTTGCCCGCTCCCATGAGCCATTCAGCCAAAGCACAAGCATTTGCATCGTTCTGAATGGCGGCGGGTACTCCGTATCTGTCACTGAATATTTTCACAATCGGTACATTGTCCCATCCGGGCAGGTTGGGAGGTGAATAAATCATGCCTTTTTCCGAATCGAGCGGGCCGCC
>CAZXTX010000209.1:4165-5688 GCA_964643695.1 uncultured Mariniphaga sp.
TGTTTCCCGATTTCAGCCAGAGGCTGTGCTACTGCCGTAACCGGCGGATTGCTGATTCTGTATGCATCAGGATCATCGAAGCTGACAATTGCGATATCTTCCGGTACTTTTAATCCCTGTGAATGAATGCTTTCAATTCCCATAATACCGGCTTTGCTGGTTGTAAAGAAAATTGCATCGGCTTTATTGCTGCCGTTTCCGGTAACTTCGGTCACCGCCTTGTCAAAATCACTTTTTTCATGCGAAAACGGCAAAATTTTTATCAGCTCTTCTTTTATTTCATAGCCTGAATCCTGAAGTGCCTTTTTATAGCCCTCAAGACGGTTGTTCATGCTGAAAAGTGCATTGTTTAAAGTGATACAGGCAATATTCTGATATCCCCGTTCAATCAGATGATTTGTAGCATCATAGGCAGCTTCAAAATTGTCGATAACTACAATATTTGAGTCTATTTCGGGAAAATACCGGTCAATAAGCACATACGGGATTTTACTTTTTTCCAGGGTTTTAATTTGCTCGAGACTGCCGGGAGGTGGTGAAATAATCATTCCGTCAACCTGTCCTTGCATTAACATATCAATCTGATGTCTGAAGTTTTCCGAATTTTCATCGGAGCTGCAAAATATCACACGATAATCCGATTCCGAAGCCTTTTTTTCAATTTCGCGACCCAGTTTTCCAAAAAAAGGATTTGCAATATCGGCAATCATCAGTCCGATGGTATTTGTTTTACCCGTGCGCAGTCCTTTTGCAATCTGATTGGGTATGTAATTCATCTCCCTGGCCGTTGCGATAACCTTTTCACAAACCTCTTTACTAATTCTGTGTTCCCTTCCTTTACCGTTTAAAACAAGGGAAACCAGCGTTTTTGAAACGCCCAGTTCTACAGCAATGTCATTTAAAGAGGTTTTTTTCATAAAGATTATTAATATCAATGATATTTATCATCAAAGGAAACAATTAAACCTGATAAAAAGCACAATTTTTTAAGCAAAAAGATATGAAATTTTGATGGTGCGGTGTTAGCGCCTTTCGTCTCCATGTTTTGCTATCCATTTTTTGGCATATTCCACTGCTTGTATATTCTTATTGACAAGAGGTGTACAGTGAAAAATCATTCCTTCAATTTCACCTTCATGATATAATCTATGTGCATAATCCAGTTGCCTGACCATAAAATTTTGATCCAGTTCTTTTTTCCCTCCAAAATCCCACATATAAATACCAAGAAGAGTCCGTTTATCAGGCACCAGCGAACGATATTTTTTAAAATTATCTTCTATTTTTTGGATGTCTGCACCAGTCCAAATCCAAAGTGAAATAACATCAACATATTGCATGAAAGGTTGGATGGAAGGATGCAATTGATGAGTATACAATACCATTGATAAGTCGAGACGTCGTTTATAGGCAAGGGTCTCTTCATGAAGTTGTTTCATCTCTTCCATCGAAAGAACAGCAGGAGCTGGTTTTATGCTGTTATCTGATAGAGTGTTTACATTAAAACTAAAAAAATCATCTAA
>CAZXTX010000210.1:0-5681 GCA_964643695.1 uncultured Mariniphaga sp.
TGAAAATCGTTTAATAGGGAATCAGGTGAAAATCCTGAACAGACCCGCTACTGTAAGCTCTGTTTTTATTGAAAAATAAAAAGATGTTTCGGATAAAATTCAAGCCACTGTCCTTTTAAACCGGACGGGAAGGTAATCCGGAAACGGAGTAAGTCAGGAGACCTGCCAAAATGGTTTAGTTTAATGCTTTCGAGGAATAAAGCTTAGGACAGACATTGCAGCAGTGTTTTCTGCGTAGTTTATCCGATTTTTATTGTTTGAAAGCTGTTTAATGAAAATTTTAAACGGCTTTTTATGTTTTTACACAGAATTATTGGTGTTGGTATATGCCTCACAATGGCAGTAATAACTTTTGCACAAAGCAGGCTGGACAGTATGCAAAATGTAAAGGAAGTTGTTGTGGTTGCCGAGCGTTACCGCGAAATTATTCCTTCTCAACGACTTTCAGGTGAGAAATTAGATGCCCTGAGTAGTTTTTCGGTTGCCGATGCCATCCGTTATTTTTCAGGAATACAAATTAAGGATTATGGCGGAATAGGCGGATTGAAAACGGTTGATATCCGTAGTATGGGAACAAATCATCTGGGTGTGTTTTACGATGGTATTCAGCTTGGCAATGCGCAAAACGGACAGATAGACTTAGGCAAGTTTTCATTGGATAATATTGAGGAGATCAGTTTGCACAATGGCCAGAAAACTGAAATCTTTCAGTCGGCCAAAGATTTTGGTTCGGCAGGAACGGTTTATCTTCGTACGCGAAGGCCCCGGTTTACAGGTGACAAAAAGTTTAATATCATATCATATATACGTACCGGTTCTTTTGACCTTGTAAATCCGTCAGTGTTATGGGAGCAAAAAATCAGTAACAATGTTTCCCTCTCTTTCAATACCGAATATATCTTTTCAACGGGAAAATATCCTTTCCGTTACCGTAAGCTGTTTCCTGACAAAACGGTGGCATGGGATACAACCGCCGTTCGTCAGAACGGCGACATTTATTCTGTTCGTTTAGAGGGCGGATTGAATGGCTATACTGCCGGTGAAGGGTCGTGGCACGGTAAATTTTATTTTTACGATTCGGAAAAAGGGATTCCCGGAGCCATTGTGAATAATGTATGGAAACGTTCGCAGCGACAGTGGGACAGAAACTTTTTTGCTCAGTTTTCGGCAAAGAACATCTTCGTTTTACCGGAAAATTATGAAATGCTTTTCAACCTGAAGTATGCAAATGACCGGATGCGCTACCTCAACCCCGACACAACTTTAATGTACATTGACAATACTTTTCTTCAGCAGGAAGTTTACGCTTCGTCTGCCAATAAATTTACAATTTTAAAAAACTGGGATGTAAATCTGTCTGCTGATTATCAGTGGAATACATTGGAGTCTGATTTAAAAAACTTTGTTTATCCCACACGTCACACTCTGTTAACGGCATTTGCAACGGCATTTGAGGTTTGGCACATTAAGGCACAGGCAAGCATGCTGGGAACCTTTGTTTTTGAAAGTGTTGAAAATGTGAAAAATAAACAGGAATATACACCCGCAGTTTTTGTATCCTATAAACCACTGCAAAATCATGATTTGAATTTGATTGCTTTTTACAAACGCATTTTCCGAATGCCCACATTCAACGATTTGTACTACACTGATATCGGTAACATTAAATTAGAACCCGAATTTACAAATCAGTACAATCTCGGAGTTCAGTATAGCAGGCAGTATGAACGGGGTGTTGTGAGAACGGTGAATATTCGGGCAGATGCATATTACAATGAGGTTACCGATAAAATTGTGGCTATTCCCAAGGGTAACGGGCAATACCGCTGGATGATGATGAACCTCGGTTATGTGGAAATCCGCGGTCTGGAAATGTCGGCGCAAACCGGATGGAAACTGCCTGCCGGTATTAATCTGTCCACAAGTTTAAATTATACATTTCAGAAAGCACAGGATTTTACCAATCCGGAAAGTCAATGGTACGGCGGGCAAATTGCCTATATTCCATGGCATAACGGCTCTGTAATTACAAATATTGACCTGAAAACCTGGGACTTCAACTATAGTTTTATTTATGTGGGAGAACGGTATCATAATTCTGCCAATATTCCGGCTAATTATGAACAACCCTGGTACACGCATGATCTGACTTTCGGAAAGTACATGAATATAAAATCAAAAAATGGGAAACTGAAAATTTCAGCCGAAATCAACAACATTCTCAATCAGTTTTATGATGTGATTCTTAATTATCCCATGCCCGGAAGAAATTATAAGTTAATTCTAAAACTTGAAATATGAGACAGTTAATATTTTGGATATTTATTTTTTTGTATGTTTTGTCTTCTTGCAGAAAAGATGAAACAGTTTCACCTCCTGAGATTATTGAAGTTGTAAAACCAGATACAACAGCCATAAATCCGGTACCAAATGATTCCATTGCAAATGATTCTTCAGCAGTGGTATTGCCAAAATTAGCCGGTTTTTATTTACTGAACGAGGGAAACATGGGAAGCAACAAATCCACTTTGGATTATATGGATTTAACTTCAGGAAAATATCACAGAAACATATATGCATATGCCAACCCTACTGTTCCGAAGGAGATGGGAGACGTTGGCAACGATATTCAGATTTACGGCTCTAAACTGTATGCAGTAATTAACTGCTCAAATAAGGTGGAGGTGATGGATAAATTTACTGCACGCCGCCTCGGTCAGATTAATATTCCCAACTGCCGGTACATTGCTTTTCATGAAGGCTATGCGTATGTTACTTCGTATGCCGGACCGGTGGAACTAAATCCCGACTATGAGCAGAGGGGATACGTGGCAAAAGTGGATACAGCCACTTTTGAGGTACTGGCAAGGTGTCTGACGGGGTTTCAACCCGACGAACTGGTAATAGTTGACAATAAAATTTATGTTGCCAACAGCGGCGGGTATATGTTTCCCAATTACGAAAGTACTGTGTCGGTAATAGATATAACATCGTTTACCGAAATTAAACGAATAGAAGTAGATATAAATCTGCACCGTCTTGAAGCCGATAAGCATGGTAATTTGTGGGTAAGCTCGCGCGGTGATTATTACGATATACCATCGCGGCTGTACTGGATAAACACAAAAACCGACACTTTTGGAGGCGTGCTGCCGGTAGCGGTTTCGGAAATGACTCTGGATGGCGATTCACTTTACCTGTACAGCACGGAGTTCAGTTATAATTCAATGGACTGGAGTATTACATTTGGAATTATTGATGTTTCTAAAAAAGAGATTGTTACACGCAATTTCTTATCCGGCGGTTATGAAAAGAAAATAACAATGCCTTACGGAATTATGGTAAATCCGGTTAACAAAGATATCTATCTGACTGATGCAGCCGGCTTTATTTATCCGGGAGAACTGCTTTGTTTTGACCGGAACGGAAACAAAAAATGGACGGTACAGACAGGCGATATTCCGGCACATTTTGCACTATTATATAAATAAATAAAACAAACCATTTAAATAAAAACTATATGTCTGAAAACAAAATTAATTTACGGTTTGGAGTTATCTCTGCGATAATTCTTGTGGCGGCTATAAGCCGTCTGATTCCTCATCCTGCAAACTTTGCGCCTATTGGCGGAATGGCACTCTTTGGAGCGGCGTATTACAGTAAACGCTATTGGGCATTTATTATTCCCGTTGCCGCAATGTGGATAAGCGATTTGATATTGAATAATGTGGTGTACGGGCAGTACTTTGATCATTTTGTGTGGTTTTACAGCGGCTCGCTGTTCACTTACGGTGCATTTGTACTTATCGTGCTGTTAGGCATGTTTTTCCTGAAAAAAGTACAACTATCCAATTTGATAGTTTCCGCATTGGGTGCCTCTGTTATTTTCTTTTTGGTGTCGAATTTTGGGGTATGGTTTTCGGGAACCATGTACCCCAAAACCTTCAGCGGCCTAATGGCCTGCTATACGGCTGGCATACCTTTTTTCAAAAACACCATTGCGGGCGATCTGGTTTATACCGCTGTAATGTTTGGTGCATTTGAATTAAGTGCAAGGCGGTTTCCGGTATTGCGTTTACAAAAAATTACAGTTTAAATCTTGTTTCCGATGAAAAAAAAATGTTTACGCTGTAATAATTGCTTTGAATGTTTGCACAACAATATGAAAGATTGTTGGTGTACGGCTATTACTCTTGATAATCAGCAGCTTAAATATGTTGCGGACAATTACACTGACTGTATGTGTAATTCTTGTTTGCAGGAGATAAAGAAGGGTTTTTATACCATAGCAATAAATCCTGTTTACGCTAAAAATAAACAATCATTTTTTAAATAATTAAAAATGCCGTGGAAAGGAACGGCGCGGTGCAAGTCCGCAACAAACAAATATGAAATGTAAACTTTTACTTACACGTGTCGCTTGTGAGGCTGAAACAGAAAACATCAGCCCAAAGTGTTTTTTAGGAATAATTCCAATAACTAAGAAAGGAGGCATTAAATGAAAACAAAATTGAATATAATACTCACCCTACTTCTTGTTGCTTTCTCGTTAAACTTGAAAGCGCAATGCGACCACACGGATGATTTTGCCGAGTTGCAAGATGAAGAATTATATATTGTCTATCTGCCCACTCCTGACGGTTGGAGTTCCAATCAAGAAGCGTATGTTGTATATGGTTATGAAGGAATATCGCTAATGTCGTCGCCTATAAATAACCTACAAAAACTAATATCTCCAGTATATAATAACGGTTGCAATTCCATACATTTGAAATATTACAATTACATTGATGATTCTAAACCTCAATTAAAATTGGAAATCAAACAGAATGGAGGGGTGGTATGGACTCACACAATAACATCCATTCCTTATGAATGGACAGAATTTTCGATTGACAACCTGAATATTGAAGGTGAATATCAGCTGGAAATTACTTGTATGATTAATCCTGATGATGAGTGGGAACAGGCTATGATTTTTGTTAAAGAGATTTGCATTACAGCTCCGCCTGTACGACCCTGCCATTATTCCGATGACTTTGCAAGTATCCCCGTTCCTACAGATTGGAGCGAAGACACAATAATAACTCCCAAAGGTTGGTCTATCAAGGCGGCAAGATGTATAGAGGAAGGTATTGTAGAAATAAATGGTGGAGATAAGACTGAGTATATTTCGATGGATGGAGTAATTACCTCTCCTGTGTTTAGCGGAGGTTGTGTAGCTGTAAAGTTTCTCTGTAACACAAACGCTGTTAATACAAAAATGCAAGTAGATATAGTGCAGAACAATGCAGTAGTATGGACAATCACTAAAAAAGCGTTAACTCGAAATCAATGGACAGAGATTAATGAAACGATTGATATTGCCGGTGATTTTCAGTTGGTGATAAGCAATACCAAAATTGCCAGTCAAAATTGGGCACAATATCATATCCAAATCAAGAATATTTGTCTAACAGCTGCCGAGGCACCTGCGGTCGTTATTCCTGCCCACAACTACCAATTCAATGTACCCAAAAATGCCACCGTGTATGTGGGCGACAAAGACCAAACTGTAACCGTGGCGGGCAACTATCTCACCAAGCACTATGTGCCTTTTACCAAGCAGGATGAGGTGTATATTCTTGAAACTGATACCAGCAATATTTGGTACTATAATTTGCCTGCACCCAAAAACTCAG
>CAZXTX010000211.1:0-5570 GCA_964643695.1 uncultured Mariniphaga sp.
TCGCCTTCATTTCGCATAAATGCCATAACAGTACCGTCATTTTTTTGAATCAGTGCCGGCTGGCAGCAGCCTCTGCCGACTATCGGCAGACTTGGCTTCCACGTGTTGCCGTTATCTTTTGAAATTGCCATGAGTGAAACCATATATCCGTCAGAATAAAGTGGCAGCAGTATATCACCGTTTTGCAGAATAAGTGGTTTTATTCGTCCCATCCAGCCCGTTTCACGTTTTACAGGGTCTTTGGCAGCTTCAATAATCATTTCTTCATAAAGTGGTGCATATTCACCCCATGTAAGTTCCATGGTTTCCAGTTCATTAAATCCTTTTTCTATTGTTTCGGCAAACTCTTCACCCGGCTTAAGCAAAATAACATCCTGCCAGTTCCATACCGGTGCACCATCATTCAGGTAATCAGTTGAAATTCTGGTTTTCAGCAGAGAGTTTTCCCATCGGTTTGCAATTACCACAACCCAGGTCAGATGCAGTCTGTTTTTAGAATCTAAAAAAAGGACGGGATTGCAGTCGGGATTGTCAGGTGTGTCAGCCATTACAAACGGACTGCTCCATTGTGTTTGTCCTTTTTTCAGTCTTGCTCCCATAACTGCCACATCGTTGGCAGTTCGTTCGCCTGAACCCTGAAACCAGCAGGCAAGTAAATCGCCGTTGGGCAGTTCCACAATTGAACTGCTGTGAACGTGTTTCCCTTGTTCAGGAAATATCAATTCAGATTGAAAGCTTGAAGATGAAACTTTTTGGGCTTCAGAATTTAAAGCAGTAACAATAAAAAAAATTGTAAAAAAAAATATATCTGCCCTGAAATAAAAATTTGAAGGCAGGTATTTTCTGATTTTATTCATATTTTTGAATTTAACTGGACAGATTAGGCATCAGGCCAGTTTCCGTTACTCATCGGTTTTAATTTTAGTTTGGAAGGATCAAGTACAACGTGTTTAATTACCTTTCGGTTCCATGTGTAAGTGATGTGAACCATTCCGTCAGAAGCCTGAATTACTGCCGGATAAGAATATTCTCCGTCAGGATCGGGGTCATTTTCAAGAAGTACGGCAGCCTGCCAGTTTAAACCATCAGATGAAACGGCAACGTTTAGAATGTTTCTGTCGCCCCATGTTTTGTGCGGTTCAATATGGTTGTAAACCAACAGATGACGTCCGTCTTTCAAAGTAACTGCATCAGTTCCCGAATTAGGATTAGGCAGATCAAGAGGTTCAAGTTCACTCCATGTTTTGCCGTTATCGTCTGACCATGCCGATAAAACTTTCTTGTTTTTACTGCGGCACAGAATCTGAAGTTTTCCGCCCGGATGTTTCAGAATACTTGGCTGAATTGCTGCAATTTCTTTACCGTCATTGATTGATTTGGTACGTGACCATGTTTTACCCCTGTCGGATGTAAATTCCATGTGAACCTGCCAGCGTCCGTCCAGCTCGGTGCTTACCGGACAAATTAATTCTCCGTCAGGCAAAAGTTCCGGCTTGTTTTTGATAGGGCCGTAAATCTCTTCGGGCAATCTTATTCTGCGAGACCATGATTTTCCGTTATCTTCGGAAATTAAAAACATTCCCCACCAGTCAACCGGATCGGGGCCGTCTTTATAAAAAAGAAAGAGTTCGTTTCCGTAATTAAACAATACCGGATTCCATGTGGGATACCTTAATTCTGAATGCTGAACACCGTCTGCAGCTTCAACAGGTGTACTCCATTTTCCGTTGGTAAACCGGCTGACCCAGATTCCCACATCGGGATTGTTTTCATGAGTGCCGCCAAACCATGCTGCCACAAAACCGTCATTTGTTTGTGCAATGGTGGATGCATGACAACTTGGAAATGAAACATCTTCCTGATTATAGATAAACTCTGATTTAACAATTGCATTGCTTCCTTTATAGGGATTATTTGCAGATAAGCACGTGGTAAGTATCAGTAACATTAATATGCCTGCTATCTTCATGATTATTTCATTTTAGAACTGTAATTATCAAAAATAAACTATTTTTTCTTTTTTGAAAAGAGCATTAAACTTAAAAATCCCAAAAGGAAAATTACAAGTGTTCCGAACACTATTGTCAGGTAGCTGTGGAACGGACTGCGGAAAGTAAGAAGATTTTCACTGTTAAAATATAGGGGACTCAGGCTCATCCATATAATGACCACTACTCCGGCAATCAGCCCGATTGCAGCATCAACACGCCGTACTTTTTGTGACATGAATGCCAATAAAAACAAGCCCAGCATACCACCACTGAAAATTGACGCAAGTGACCACCAGGCTTCCAGTACACTTTCAACGCCTACCAGGGAAAGAGCAATGAGAATACCGAGAAAACCAACAGCAGCCGAGGATATGTACAGAACTTTCATTGAAGCCTTTTCAGTTGCTTTTTTGTTGATATATTTTTTATAGTAATCGGTTAAAATAATTGTTGCAGAACTGTTGAGGCTGGTGGCAATTGTACTCATTCCGGCAGCAAATATGGCTGCAATAAGCAATCCGGTTATTCCTGTCGGCAGTCCGTGAACAATAAAGTGCGGGAAAATCTTGTCACCGTTTCCGGGCTGGTGCAGCTCGGCAGGTAACAGTTCAGGCTGTGCGGTATAATATGAGTACAATGCTGTTCCTATATAAAAGAAAATAAATGAAACAGGCACATACAGCATTGCTCCAAAAAATGTTGAAGATTTTGCTTTTTTATCAGAGCTGGTTGCCATATAACGCTGAACAAAATTTTGGTCTATTCCGTAGTTTTGAAGGTTGATAAACAAACCGTAAATCAGTACCACCCAAAAAGTGGATTCTGAAAGACTTGTACCGAAACTCCCGAGGCTGAATTTATTGTTAGCCGATGCAATTTCAAAGATTTGTTTAGGCCCTTCCGGCATAGAAAATGTTAACACCAGAGCTGAAACTACTGCTCCCAGAATCAGAATAATACCCTGAATGGCATCAGTCCACACAACTGCCTGAATGCCGCCAAGCATTGAATAGAGTGTTACCGCAATTCCGGTTACAATAATGATTGTTTTAATGTTAAAGCCGAACATTGCGTTAATAGGCAATGCCAGTAAAAGTAAAATTGCACCGGTGCGCATAAACTGGGTGAGCATATAGCATGCAGATGCATAAATACGTGCCCATGCGCCAAAGCGGGTTTCAAGATATTTGTATGCCGAAATACTGCCAATTTTTCTGTAAAGAGGTACAAAAAACTTCACTGCCAGAATGGTTGCAATTGGAATGGAAAAACTGAATACCAGTGCATTCCAGTTGTTTGTATATGCATTTCCGGGAAGGCCAAGAAAGCTTATACTGCTTACGAAAGTGGCAAAAATTGACATTCCTACAACCCAGGGGGGCATTTTGCCTTCACCCGAAGTGAATTGTGCGGTAGTTTTGTTTTTATAAAAAAAGCTTGCACCAAAAATTACGGTACCAAAAGTAATCACGATAAAAACAATCAGATCTAATGCTTTTAGCTGCATATTATTATTTTAAAGAGTTTAAACAATTTCTTTTTCAATCATTTCTTTAATTTCATTCACATATCCGGCAATTTTCTCATAGCTTTCACCATTCAGTTTCCTCATGGGATTTGCAACGTAATCATTGCAAATTTCAAGAACGGAAAGAGCACTTTTTGTACCTGCAATAAAGCGGGAGGAATAAATACCGGTGCTGTATATGGTTTTGTAAATTTTCATTACAATCTGCCGCAAATTATCAATTTTTTTGTAATCTTTTTCAACCGATGCATTGTAAAAGTCAGTAAAAAGACGTGGGAACATATTTGCTCCGCCGGCAATTGCACCGTGTCCTCCCTGCATAATAACCTCAGGGATATAAATTTCGGTACCTACTATCAGCGAAAATTCCGGGGAATCTTTAAAAGCATCAATAAGTGTCATAAAGTACTGCATGTCGCCCGAACTGTCTTTTACGCCTCTTGCTCCCAATGATTTGGCATGTTTAACTGTATCAACCGTCATGTGCAGCTTTGTGTGAGACGGCATATTATACAGCAGAAAAGGCAGCGGAAGCTGTGGAACCAAATTGTCGAGGTATGAACACATTTCAGACTGTGAAACAGGGAAATAATAGGGTGGTGCAAGAACGACCATATCGGCTCCGGCTTCTTTTGATATATGTGCCATTTCAACAGAGCAACTAATGGAAGTATCAGTGATTCCAACGATTACAGGAACTTTCTTGTCAATTGTTTTACAAGCCTGATTTATAAATTTTTCCCGAAGTTTATAACTTAAACTTGGTGCCTCACCTGTTGTTCCAAGTAAAAAAATACCATGAACCCCACCGTCTAAAAGATGATTGATAAGCCTGTTTAAGCCCGGTTCATCAAGTTCATTGTCATTGATTAACGGTGTTATAATTGGTGGAATTATACCGTGTAAAGGAAGTTTATTCATAATTAATGCTTTTGATTATTTTTGAAATTAAATTAAGAGCAAATCTTTTTTATTAGATTTTACAAAAAAAAGATAATATTTTAGAAAAAGCTTGTCGAAATTTGTTTAATATACATTGAAAATTGCCCTCATATATAAAAAAATCTTTTATATTTACACTTTTTGGTTAAAATTAGACAATATGAAGTTTATTTATGAAAAAATTAATGTTTCTCACAAGCATTCTTTTAATACCCGAAGGTATAAAATGGAACCTCATTCCGATGCAATTCATTTCCATAAAAATTATGAACTGAATTATATAACCTCCGGTTCGGGACGGCGTATTGTGGGTAATCATATTTCAAATTACACCAAAGATGACCTTGTATTGTTGGGGCCGAATATTTCACATTGCTGGGAAGTTCTTGAACCGGGGCCCGATAATTACGGAGAGTGCGTGGTTACACATTTTTATGAAAATATATTTAGCTCAAACTTCTTTAATATTCCTGAACTTCAGGAGGTTGCCGGGTTGCTGAAAGATGCCGGCAACGGAATTTTATTTAAAGGCCCGAAAACAAAAAAGGTTGGCGAATCCCTTAAAAAAATGGTTTATCTGGAAGGACTGGAACGCTATATTGAGCTGCTGAAAGTTTTTAGTCTGCTTATGCAGATAGATGATTTTGAATATTTGGCACTGCCCTCATCAATGCCTAATTCATACATGAAAGACAGGGAACAGATTGATAAAATTTATGAGTATGTTTTTCAGAATGTGCAGCTCGGTATTAATCTGGATGATGCAGCAAAAATTGTTTGTATGGAACCCAGTTCATTTTGCCGCTATTTCAAAAAGAAAACAAATCAGACATTCATGGAGTATGTAAAAAGCGTCAGAATAGGCATTGCCGCAAAGCTGCTGGCAGAAACTGACAAGCAGATTACTCAGATTTGTTACGAATGCGGCTATAACAATCTGGCTAATTTTAACCACTATTTTAAGCTGGTTATGAAAAAAACACCTTCTGAATACCGTAAATCATTTAAACAGAAATAAAATCGGCATCTGATAAATGTTTTTATATATACCGATTTGAAAAAATATAATAGACCAATTATCGCTCTGCTCAATTGTTCTAAATATTTTA
>CAZXTX010000212.1:0-5564 GCA_964643695.1 uncultured Mariniphaga sp.
CAGGTTGAAGTTGATCAGCAGGTCACGAACATTGACAGGTTTGAACTGCTTTTTCCCGAGAAACGACAATTTTTCTTGGAAAACAGCGATCTTTTTGCAGGATATGGTTTTAAAAATGCAACTCCTTTCTTTTCAAGGCGAATCGGTCTTGATGCACCTGTGCTGGCCGGTGCAAGACTCAGCGGTAAAATAGGAAACAACTGGCGGCTGGGATTCATGAATATGGCCACTCAAAAAACCGGTAGTTTCCTTGCAAGAAATTTTACCGTGGCTTCTGTTCAGAGGAAAGTATTTTCGCGTTCAAATTTCGGATTTGTTTTTGTAAACAAGGAATACATAAATCAGCCTGACACACTCAGTCTGTTTAACAGGGTGGCGGGGTTTGACTATAATCTGGCAAGTAAAAACAATTTCTGGACAGGTAAGTTTTTTTATCATCGTTCGTTTCAGCCCGAAAATCCTGACAAACAGTATTCTCAGGGGGCACAGCTCATTTACAATACAAAAAATATTCAGGCGGGTATTACCGAGGCTTCTATTGGTGAAAATTTTCTGGCCGAGTCGGGTTATGTGAGGCGAAGGAGGTATAATTATCTGTTACCTGAATTCACATATCTGTTTGTTCCCAACAAGCGTGTTGTAAGTCACGGAATAGATATCAGGCTTGAGAACTATTTTAACAGTGATTATCGAAAAATCGATCATGAATATGAGTTCAGTTATCAGTTTGAATTCAAAAACAGGGCAACGCTTGTAGCAGGTTACAGAAATGTGTTTGTTGAACTGGAACACGATTTTGATCCTACACAAATAAGCGGACATTACCTGCCTGCCGGCGGAAGATACAGATACGGAGGTGCCGCGGTTATTTATCATTCACCAACCCAGAATCTGTTTAACTGGAACGCAGAAGTTGCAAAAGGAACTTTTTTCGGCGGAGAAATACAATATATAACCGGCCAGCTTGGATATCGCTATCAGCCATACATGAATTTTTCACTTCACTTTAATTATACCGACCTGAATCTGCCGCAGCCGTTTGAACGTACAAAACTGTTGCTTCTCGGACCGAAGTTAGACCTCACCTTTTCAGAAAATGTTTTTCTGACATCTTTTGTGCAGTACAATGAGCAAACCAACAATATGAATGTTAACATGCGCTTTCAGTGGCGCTACCAGCCGGTATCAGATTTTTTTGTGGTTTATACCGATAATTATATTCCCGGTGCGTGGAATTCAAGAAACAGGGCACTGGTACTGAAAATAACTTACTGGCTCAATTAGTTGAAGTTTTATCAAAATGTTAAACTAAAATTGAGCTTGTTTTTTAATTTTCTCACATGGTTAAATGAATTATCTTTGCGCACTGTTTAAACAGAATTGATGTTTATTCGTTTATTATTTAGTAAGTTATAAACAAGAGTTAAATATGAAAGTAACTGTAGTAGGAGCAGGAAATGTTGGAGCAACATGTGCTCAAATTGTTGCACAAAAAAATATTGTAAAAGAAGTTATCCTTCTTGATATAAAAGAAGGAATTTCAGAAGGAAAAGCACTTGATTTGTGGCAAACTGCACCCGTAAATGAATATGATACGCGCCTTACGGGTTCTACAAATGATTATTCAAAAACAGCAGGTTCAGAAGTGGTTGTTATTACCTCCGGTGTACCCCGCAAACCGGGAATGAGCAGGGATGATCTTATTTCCATTAATGCCGGTATTGTTAAAAACGTTACTGAAAATGTGGTAAAATATTCACCCGATGCAAAAATTATAATAGTTTCCAATCCGCTTGACGTAATGACATATGCAGCATATGTAACTGCAAAAAGGCCAAAAAATCAGGTAATGGGAATGGCTGGAATACTTGACACTGCACGCTACCGGGCTTTTCTGGCAGAAGCACTTGACGTTTCACCGCGCGACATTCAGGCACTGCTGATGGGCGGACATGGCGACACAATGGTTCCGCTGCCCAGATATACCACTGTTTCGGGTATTCCGGTTACTGAACTTATTGAAGAAGATAAATTGAATGCAATTGTGGAACGCACCAAAAAAGGCGGTGGCGAACTGGTTAATCTGATGGGCACATCAGCATGGTATGCTCCCGGTTCGGCTGCAGCGCAAATGGTGGAGGCAATTGTTATGGATCAGAAGCGGATTTTTCCGTGCTGCGTAAAATTGGAAGGTGAATACGGCCTTAACAATATGTTTGTCGGTTCACCTGTTAAACTCGGAAAAAACGGAGTTGAACAGATTATTGAAGTGGCTCTTAACGATCAGGAAAAACAACTGTTGTTTGATTCGGCAAATGCAGTAAAAAGCATAATGGATGTTCTGGACGGAATGAATATTCTTTAATTGATTCCAAACAAAGAATTAAAAATATAATTTACAGTAAAAGCTGTTTCTTCAACGAAACGGCTTTTTTGTTTATTTTGGCAGATGAAAGTGTAATACGAATATTTTTTCAATGAAAATAAAAGTTCCCTTGCAATTGGTTGAGCTGGAAGATAACAACTTTCATCTTGCAGTAAGTGCCAGATTTGAAGACAATTCAAAAGGTTTGTGGATTATTGACACCGGAGCATCCCGGACTGTTTTTGACAAAAACCTGAAAGAACTGTATATCCCCGGAGAAGATAAAGATACGCTTCACACTGCCGGAATTGACGAAAAACCAGTTGAAACTGAAATTGTACTTCTTAAGCCTTTTGTATTTGGAAAACATAAAGTTAAAGATTTTAAAGCAGCTTTGCTTGACCTTACCGGCATCAATAAAATTTATGTTAAAGCAGTTAATTTAAAAATTTGCGGCTTGTTGGGCGGAGACTTTTTTATGCATTACAGAGCGGTAATTAATTACCGGGAAAAAATTATGACACTTTATTATTAGAACAATCCGAAAATCCTGTTTTTCACATTTGTAAACCGAAACTATTTGGGTATATTTGCGCCGCAAAAAACATAAACGGGTGATTTTCAATTTAAAAATAAAGAAGAAATATTTATACAGATTATTGCTGATTACGGCAGTTACATGTGCGGCAATAATTTTTGATAATTATTTTGAAAAAAATCCCGGAGTTCTGAAAAAATTTAAGACCGAAAATGAAACAACAGATAGCGGACACGAACCGGTATATCTGTTTTCTCAAACTGTTTCATTTAGTGTTAAGGCACAGGTTCAAAAAACTTCCTTTAGGAACCTGACCGGCCAGATACATGATAAATTTCTTCGCAAATGCCATCAGATGCGAAATTTGCACGCATTGAAAATTAAAAATATAACCCCCGTAAAACCATTTTATACCACTTCACTGTACTTGCTTTTAAATCAGCAGCGTTTTACCGGGCCTGACAATGAACCGGCCGATTGCTGAATCAGAGAGGGAAAACTATTCTCAATATTTTTTTAAGCTGTTAACAGCTTTTTGAGAAGGTATATATTCATATTCACAACAATATCATTTAGTAAATTATCATTGAAATATAAATTAATATGCAAAACAAAGGTCTAATTTTAACATTTGCCATTCTGCTTTCACTGGTTTGTTTATACCAGCTTTCGTTTACATTCAAAACGAGGCAGATTGAAAAACGTGCAAAAGATTATGCACAGGGTGATGCCGTAAAAGAATTCAATTATTTGGATTCTATTTCAGGTGAAGAAGTTTATAACTTTTTGGGGCTGAAAAAATTTACCTTTAAAGAGGTAAAGGAACTTGAAATTAATCTCGGCCTTGACCTCAGGGGAGGTATGAACGTAACTCTTGAAGTTGCAGTTGACGATCTTATCAGAGTTTTATCAAACTATAACAACGACCCCGTTTTTAATGAGGCCATTAAGCGTGCAAAAGAGATGCAGCGCGGGAGCCAGGATGATTTTGTAACACTGTTCGGACAGGCTTTTCAGGAGATTGATCCAAATGCAAGGCTTGCTTCCATTTTTCTTACGCTTGAATTAAGAGACAAAATCAATATCAATACTACAAACGCCGAGGTTCTCAACGTAATCAGAAAAGAAACCAACGCAGCTATTGATAATGCATTTAATATTATCCGAACCCGTATTGACCGTTTTGGTGTTGCCCAGCCAAATATTCAGCAATTACAGACAAAAGGACGTATTTTGGTTGAATTGCCGGGTGTAAAAGATCAGAACAGGGTTCGTAATCTGCTGCAGGGAACTGCAACACTCGAATTCTGGGAAACTTATGACAACCCGGAGGTTTACCAGTATTTACTTCGTGCAAATGACCGTTTGAGAGAAATGCAGCTTGCCGAAAATGGAAAAAGTGAAGTTGCCAAAGATGAATCTGATGAAATAACCGATACCGGAGAAAAAGCTGAAGCAGAAATTTCAGAAACAGAAAGCTCATTGCTTTCAGAGCTTGAAAAGGCAGCCGGCAGCGATACAACAGGCCTTGATATTGACAATCTTGAAAATTTCAGAAAAGAGTTTCCTCTTTTTGCAGTTTTAAATCCGAGTACCGACCAGCAGGGACAACTGTTTTCAGGGCCTGCCGTTGGTATTGCAAATTCAAGGGATACTGCAAAAGTAAATGGATATCTGAAGATGGAGCAGATTAAAAGCATTTTCCCGCGTGATATGATGTTTCGCTGGACTGCCAATTCCATGGATAAAGCCGGAAATTTTTACCGTCTTATTGCGCTTAAAGCAAATACCCGCGACGGAAGGGCACCGCTTACCGGTGATGTGATTGTGGATGCACGTCAGGATTTCGACAGGATGGGTTCAAACCCGGAAGTGTCGATGACGATGAATAATGAAGGTGCAAAAGTATGGCAGCGACTTACCAAGGAAAATATAGGAAAGTCAATTGCAATTGTGCTCGACGGCTATGTTCGTTCATTCCCGACTGTGCAGAATGAAATTTCGGGTGGCCGTTCAAGTATTACCGGACTGGAAAGTATTGAAGAGGCAAAAGACCTTTCAAATATCCTTAAATCAGGAAAAATGCCCGCACCGGCACGTATCATTCAGGAAGAAATTGTAGGGCCTTCATTAGGACAGGAAGCTATTAAAAGCGGTATGTACTCATTTGTAATTGCTTTTGTGCTGGTTCTGGTTTATATGCTTTTCTACTACAGCCGTAATGCAGGTTTTGCAGCAAATGTGGCACTTCTGGTAAATATGTTCTTTATTATCGGTATTCTTGCTTCACTGGGAGCTACGCTGACACTACCCGGTATTGCCGGTATTGTTCTTACAATGGGTATGGCTGTGGATGCGAACGTGCTGATTTATGAAAGGATTCAGGAGGAACTCCGTGCCGGAAAGGGATTAAGGCTGGCTGTTTCCGACGGGTATAAAAATGCATATTCGGCAATTATTGACGGACAGGTAACCACGCTTCTTACAGGTATTGTACTTTATATTTTTGGTTCAGGCCCGATTAAAGGTTTTGCCACCACCCTTATTATAGGTATTCTCACATCGCTGTTTACCGCTATTTTTATTACAAGGCTGATTTTTGAAAACAGGCTGAAACGTAATAAAACGATTCATTTTACAACCAGCTTTACCGAAAACTGG
>CAZXTX010000213.1:0-5546 GCA_964643695.1 uncultured Mariniphaga sp.
GTGGCGGAATTATGCCCGACATATTTGTACCTGCCGACACCACCGGTAATTCATCTTACTTCGATCAGATATACCGGAGAGGGCTGATTTACACATTTGCATATAATTATGCCGACAATAATCGCGAAAAACTTTCTCAATTCAAAAATGCCGTTGATTTTGACTCTTATCTAAACCGGCAAAATATTCTGGACGATTTTGCAAACTATGCACAGGAAAAGGGAGTGCCCTATGATTCCAAAGGGCTCAAACAATCAGAAAAGTTTATACACACTCAGCTGAAAGCTTACATAGCCAGAAATATTATCGGAGAGGAGGGGTTTTATCCTATTATTCGCCAGATAGACAATACACTGCAAAAAGCAATAGAAGTATCAAAGGAAAATCTGCTGGTTGAAAATATTGTGGGGTGATATGCAAAATCGTGATAATGTACGGGATATTCAGCATAAATCCTGTTTGGAGATATAAGTGTTGTATGGTATATTATATACGAATGTTGTATATTTAGGGATAGTGTATTATATATTGGGTAGAATTAAACCAAGTAAATTATTATGAAAAAAGTCATATTTATAATAATAGCAATTGTATCTTTTAATCTCCATTTAAACGGACAAGTTATAAAAACTCATATTGATGGAGAATTTAAAGGCTGGGAAGGTAAAACTATTTTCAAAATGATGAATGGTCAAATTTGGCAACAATCTTCATTTGCATATATGTATCATTATGCTTATTCGCCTGAAGTGATTATTTATAAAACTTCAAGTGGTTATGTAATGAAAGTTGACGGTGTTGATGAAACAATACATGTTGTACAACTTAACTCAAGCAATTTACAGAATCAGAAAGTTAATACTCAGTATAGTGAAGTTATAAATTTATTAAAAGGAGCTTCAATAATCGCTCAAGATGATGATAGAACCTTTTTAGGTACACTAACAAACGAATTAAATTTAAATTCAATTTTCAATGAGATTGGTACCTATGGCAGTGATATTTCTTCAAATAGCATATGGAATGATATTGGAACTTTTGGTAGTGATATAAGCTTATACAGTCCATTTAATGATATTACTTCTACTCCACCTATGATAATCAAAAACGGAAAGATAATTGGGTATTTGACAGTTAATGATATTATTTCTGGTGGAATTTCACCAGATATTTTGAAAGCATTTAAAGATGAATTTTAATAAAACTATAAATCAAAGGTTTGTGTTATTTGATAGTTTAGTGGATTGAAGTTCGTTACTATACATATATATGCAGACCGTTAGCAACAAGTGTAAGGATACTCAATAAAGAATGAGAATAGCAGCTATATACATAAAGGAACACGAATACTTGTTTGACAAACCTCAAACAATAAATTTCGGTTCTAAATATTTTTACAACTTTACAACAGACAACGATAGTATTATCATTTCAAGAGTCTTAAATGAAAATTTCATTGAGAACTTTTTTGACTTAACACAACTTGAAGTAGAACTCACAAATATCAATGCTATTGTTGGTCAAAATGGTGCGGGAAAATCAACATTGTTAGACATCATCAGGAGTAGATTTATTGAACACGAATATGCTTTACCGCTAGTTCAGTCTTTATTTCTTATTGAAACAGATTATACAGACGAACCAATAATTCTTAGAAATGATTTTGGCAAAGTATTGCTCAACGAGAATAGTAAAACTCTTGAGCTCAACAAACCTTTACAAAAGAAAGTTCAAACGATTTATTATTCGCCACACTACGATTATAAATTCAATCCTAATTTTGACAATGTTGATAATCATGACATCTCTTTTGATAAAATTGTAGAAAGAGATTTAAGTGAGTTAAGTGCGAAAGAGACTAATGAAAATGGTTGGGCGTATTCAGTCTCACAGGAATTACTTTTTAAAAATTCGCTTAGACAAATTAATTTTTTAAGTTCCGATTTAATCAAACAACATAACATTTTTAAAGACCTTTTTCAGCTACAAGAACACTATGAACCAATATTACATTTTCGTGGTTATAGAGAAAAAGAAAACGATTGGAATACACCCTTTCAATTAAGAGGAATATTAGAATCTATTAGAGGAAAAGTTGAAAGAGAAAGTTCAGAATGGCATCAAATTAGAAAATTTGAAAATGATCGAGTGCTAAATCAAGCAGAGATAAATCGATACTTATTAAAACGAAATGTAATCAAGAGTATTCTTTCTCTCATACATCGACAAATGGAAAGAAGAAATTCTTATCTTCAAGAAGGGTTTTTTCCTGAAGAATTACGAACTGAATTTAGTAATGCAGACGCATATCAAGCATTTTTGTTATTTGCTCAACATAGTGCCATTAAGCTAAGTTCAAGCCAAAGCCAAAGCAATATTTTTAGCAAAACTGTTTTGACAGAACTTTTATCTAAAATCTATAGCGCTATTGAAAAAGCCACAGACAAAAATTCCGTTTCAAATACAACCCTTAAAACATCAACCGAAGATGCAATTGAAATTCTGAAATTACAAAGGCGTTTTCTCAATGAGTTGAACAGTTATTATGTGAAATTTTACTCAAACAAAGACGAGCTAATTATTGAGGATAGCGAAAAAATAGAAGAGTTTATTAATTATATGCCATTTTCAAGAAGAATGAGTTCGGGAGAAACAGCATTGCTCAACTTTTATTCAAGAGTATATGATTTTTTAAGTTCTAATCTCAAAGAAATAAAATCAATGCAATTAAAAGACCATTATGTTCTTTTACTTGATGAAGCAGATCTTACGTTTCATATATCTTGGAAAAAGAAACATGTAAAAGCACTTTTGAAAACCTTGCCTTATTTTTTCAATGAACTTGAAAATAAACCGTCTATTGAAATCATTTTTACAACACACGATCCAATTACTTTATCTGACTTACCGAACCCAAATGTTATTTACATAGAAAGACAAGATTATGATAGCCCATCAAAAATTTTAGATTATAATGATAAAAACAGACCGTTAAAAACCTTTGGTGCAAATATCTCTGATTTAATTTCAGATTCATTCTTCATTGAAAATTCTCTTATTGGAGATTTTGTTTTTGATAAAATATACGCTACAATAGAATGGTTAAATAATAAAGAAAACAAAGAAAATTCAGCGTATCACGAAAAACTAATACGCTTGATTGACGAGCCGATAGTTCAGCGAAAACTTGCCGAAATGTATGACGACAAAATGCAATCTAATTTTCAAGTTTTGATAATTGAAGAACAAATTAAAAAGCTTACAGAACTAAAAAACAAACTGAATAAGTAAATGTTACATCTCTTTCCTAATAGTACAAAAATTATCAAAGCAAAAAGAGAATTTCACAAGGGGATGCTTGATTTTGTTTTGAAAAGGATTGATAACATCAGACAGATTAATAACGCAAATACATCAGTAATTGAAACAATGTTTTCAAATTTGATAAATGGACATATTGACGATATCCTGATTGGAAAACCCGAAATGCTTGTAGAAATCAATAACCAAATAAATCCGTTTATAAATTTTTCGTCTGATTTAAGAATTGGGATTGAATATGTTTTCAACTATAATTTATTTTCAAATAAATCTCCAAAGAGATATGATGCTTATAAATTAGCTCAATCGCTTGATGTAAATACTTGTACTTACTGTAATCGCAATTATACAAGCACAATTATTAGAAATAGTGATGGAAAAAAACTTATAAGACCACAGTTTGACCATTATTTTGACAAAGCAACTAATCCGTTACTTGCTATTTCGTTTTTCAATTTGATACCTTGTTGTTCAATTTGTAATTCAAGTATTAAGGGAACAGTGAAATTCAATTTAAATGATTTTTTGCACCCATACATTGATAACAATATTGATGATATCCGTTTTACTTATAAGTATTCAAATCAAACAAAAAATGGATTGAAAGTAGAAATAGTTACGCCTAATCCCTCAAAAGCAAAAAATACAGTTGAAGCATTTGCTATTGAAGAAGTTTATAACGGTCATACAAGCGAACTCTTAGATCTTATAAAAACAAGACAATATTTTTCCGATAGATATTTGAGTATTCTTAGTTCAAATTTACTCAAAGATATCATTGTATCTAAGGAAGATTTATACAGAATTGTATTTGGAACAGAATACGACGCTGTACACTTCGTTAATAGACCATTTAGTAAATTCAAATACGATATTCTAAAAGAACTTGGAATAATATGACAAATGAAAAACAGTAAATAATACCCTTTTTTGACATTAACAAAAGAAAAGTGAAATGATAAAACAGAAAATATTAGCTATCAATACGGATTTTGTGTCAGGCAAACTGATGTGGTAAATTGAACATAAATGCTTTTTGTTAAATTTGGTGTAAAACTGAAAATTTGTGCTTCTAATCCCGCCCTAACGCAAATCCCTGAACCGTTATAGGTAAGCGTAAAACAGAAACAGCAAAAAATGAACATAGACTTTGACAACATATTTCAATACGTAATCCCAATGGACGAGTTTGGACGAAAATGGCGTTTTACTGAAGAGAAGTATGATTTTTTACCCGACCAGCATTTTGACCAATTAAAACCATTAGACAAAGAAGCTGCAAAATTCTTATGGGACTATATCGCAAAAACAAATTTGCACAACGACATCCCTTTTAAAAAAGACTTCTTTAGTATCGTTGATAACATAAAAATTTTAGATGATAACGAAAAGGAAGTTAAAAAGTGGCTTTATCACCGCGGACTTCCTTTTGACAAATATGTTTTTCTTTCCTGGGACGAGACAGACGCAATGATTGTTCCTTGGAAGCTTTTAATAAAGTATTTCGACAGTTTCTATTATAGCGGTTCAGACGATTTGACAATTATTGACCAAAGCTTAAATTGGGCATTGCTGTTTTTTCATGAAGACGAAATTTTTTTTGGAACCAACAAGGACTTTAAACCGGATGAAACATTTGTAGGCATTGATTTTATCTATTAATTATAACGATACGCAAGCCGCCGACCGTGTGTGCCTTGAGAATGTTGTCAAATGTTCGCAGCTTTAAATCAGATGAGAGCAGGTCTCCCGACGAGGGTTTTTAGGAAAACTCATCAAACTGCCTTATGGTGTACTCATTGGAAAAAATGAGGGTATTAGGCAATAAGGAATTTAGCGAAGTGATATCACGAATACCCGAAAAATAAACGATGCATGAGTAAAAGACTGTTTTGAAATCATATTTTGATGTCATTTAGTTTAATAAATTTTTTAATCCAATCATTTTTTACGTTGTCAGAGCCTGTTCCGACTTGTCGGAAAGCTTCGCACTCTGACAAGTCTACGATTCATAACCTGTCAACGTCTTTAGACTTGACAGCGTTAATGTAAGAAAAGTATATTTGGAAAATTTTTACCTAAAATAGTGAAAATAAAAAATCAAAACAGTCTCTTATAAAAACAGCTTTAATTTTCTGCTTTTTTATTCATATCTTGTTCCACAATTAGTTAACTTTCTTCTATAAATCCTTTTTGTTATTATCGCTTTTATAGAGCCTTATGGC
>CAZXTX010000214.1:0-3764 GCA_964643695.1 uncultured Mariniphaga sp.
TGACAAGAAAATGAAAGTAAACATGCTTTCGCTTCAGGAAGCCGGCCTGTATGATACAAAAACAGGCATAAGAGGCTGGAATTTTCCACGGGGATCTACCGGATTGAATCCGCTCGGAAACGGTTTATTCTATATTTCTCACAATAAAAAAGAGGAAGACGGACAACAGTCATCCACCATATATAAATACAGATGGAACGGCAAAGAAGAAACTCCGTTCATACTGACCGACTGATAAATCTTCTCTGTTTCAGCGGATTCAGATATTTTATACCGATTTTAAATTTACAAATAATAATTATAATACAGAAAGTTTTTACAAAAAGAACATCAAACGAGCTTACCAAAAACTTACACCAGAAAGTACAATTAAAATTAATAGTTATTCCCTGTCTGCCGACAATCAGGCAGGTATAAATAATAAACAACTTAATACCATGAAACAATTTTTAAATTTTTATATTATAATTTTTATAGCTTCCATTTTTATAAAATGTTCATCTGATGAGTTATCAAAAACAGTTTGGGTTGAAAATGGGAAATTGCAGGCTGTAATTATCATTGCAGATAAACCATATGAAATTGCATCTTATGCAGCAAATGAACTTGGATATCACATTAAGCTTGCTACTGGATTATCTATATCTGTCAAAAGCGAATCTGATTATTCTCCTGATGATGGCAACAGAATATTTATTGGCCAGTCAAATGCTGCAAAAAAAGCAGGTATTAACTGGAATAAATTGGAATCGGAGCAATTTGTTATTTTAAAAAAAGAAAATGATCTTTTTATTGTGGGAAATGATACTGAAGGTGATCCTCTGGACTCGAGAAATAATAACTCAGGTACATTATGGGGAGTTTATGAAGTAATTGAACAAATTTTAGGTGTACGCTGGCTTTGGCCTGGTGAACTGGGTACTGTTGTACCTAAAACTGACCATATTGAAATTGGCCAATGGAATAAAGTAATTAAGCCTGTTTTATCAAGAAGAAATATTAGAACTTTCTCTCAAAACTGGAATGAAAACAGTCCTTTTAAAAACGGTTTTTCTTCAAAAGAAGCTTATGACAATTACAAAAAAGATGAAAGAATTTTTTTAAGACGACATCGTATGGGAAGATCCGATGATCCGCGTCCATACACAGGTCATTCATTTAACAACTGGTGGAGTGAATATGGAAATGAACACCCTGAATGGTTTCAAAAATTACCTGAATCAAAGATGGCAAATGAGTGGAAAAAACAGTATAAATCATTTTATCCTATTTATAATAATATACCTGAAAATGGATGGGAAAATTATCGTGGCCCTGTTAAATATGATGACAAACTATTAACCTCTATGTGCGTTTCTAATACCAAGCTTCATCATGAAATCATTAATAGATGGAAAGAACAAAGGGAAAATAATCAGGCAATAAAACATATTATACATATTGGGGAAAATGACACACCTGCCCTTTGCACTTGTGACAATTGTACTGCTTTGGATGAACCACAATTAAATGCAGATGAATTTAAACAACTCCCAGAATATGTTAAAGTTCCATATACACCTATGAATGCCGGACGACGATATGCACTTTTTTGGAAAAACATACACCAGCTTGCACAAAAAGAAGATCAGGATGTTATAGTAACAGCTTTTATTTATTTCAATTATTTTGTAGCACCTGAGGATGTAAAACTGCATAAAAACATAATATTAGGATTTGTTCCATGGGATGAATGGTGGTTTCCACGCGATCCCAATGAACAAAAATGGCTCTATGAACAATGGCAAAAATGGCAAAATACCGGAGCAACACTTTACTATCGTCCAAATTATATGCTTAATGGTGGCTCTATGCCACATGTTTTTGCAAGACAAATGGCAGATGAATTAACTTTTTTTTGTAAAAATGGAGCTATCGGTACCGATTTTGATTCCATGACCGGGCAATGGGCTGTTAACGGAACTACATTATATCTTTTGTGTCGTTTACAAAATCTTCCGAATATTTCTACTGAAGAGCTTTTAGATGAATACTATTGTGCATTTGGTCCTGCTGCATTACAGATTAAGGCTTATTTTGACTTTTGGGAATCACATACAAATTTAATTCGTGCCATGAGCGGTTTTGGAGGTTCTCTGGAAAAATACAACCAATATATTTATAAAATATTTCCGCCTGAAAGTTTCAAACAAGCAAAAAGCATTCTGAATAAAGCACTCAATAATGTTATCAATAATGATAATAAACAATATGAACTACGTATAAAATTTCTGCAAAAGGGGTTGGAACATGCTGAAAAAGAAGCAATTCTTTCTAATTTATTTAATGAAGCAGATACAAATGAAAAAGCACTGATTAATGCACTTCAGGATTTAATCGAATTTCGACATGAAAATGAATATTTAAATATTGCAAATTTTTATTTTTCAGCATTTAACGACATTTCATCATGGGGAGATAAAATAAATTCTTTAATTAGTAAATTAAATGAAACTGAATAAGAAACTCAAATAAAATAAAAAATACAAATGAAAAGCATTTTAAAAGTTTACTGCTTATTGCCGCTAATATTATTTTTTTTCACTTTAAATGCGCAACTAAAAATCGGTGATGTATTTCCACAATGGAGTGAAGGTTTTCTTGACATACATCATATAAATACAGGTAAAGGAGAATGTGCATTTTTTATACTTCCTGATGGAACTACAATGCTTGTTGATGCGGGTGCAACACAACAGGCAAAACCACGTGTTACTGATCCCAAACCGGATGCAAGCCGCGAACCGGGGGAATGGATTACCAGATATATTTTAAATTTTATGCAAACACAACAAATAAAAAAACTGGATTATGTTCTTTTAACTCATTTTCATGATGACCATATTGGAGAAATTTTTGCAGGATCAAAAGTGTCCAAAAATGAAAAATATAAACTGGCTGGTATCACTGAAGTAGCAGAATATATTCCTTTTGGAAAAATGGTTGATCGTGGCTGGCCTGATTATAACTGGCCTAAACAGCTTAATGCAGAATATATTCAAAATTATATACAATTTGCACACTGGAGTAATAACTCTGGGGAAGTTAATGTTGAAAAATTCAATGTGGGTAATAACAGACAATTTAAATTATTAAAAAAACCTGACAAATATCCGGAATTCGAAATTAGAAACATTGCTGCAAACGGACATATTTGGACAGGAGTAAGTAATAATGAACGAAATTACTTCCCTCTGCTGGAAAATCTTACCGATGAAGAGTATCCGGGAGAAAATATGCTTAGTTGTGCTTTTCGCCTGACTTATGGCAAATTTGATTATTTTAACGGAGGTGATATTACTACCGGATCTCCCGGCACATGGCAGGATATTGAAACCCCGGTTGGCTTGGTTACCGGGCCGGTAGATATATGCATAGCTAACCATCACGCTTATTTCGATGCAATGGGAGCCTCATTTTTAAAAGCTGTAAGACCACGGGTATTTATAATCCAGATTTGGTCGCCAAGTCAGCCTGACAACAGCGTACTTGCTCGGATGTTATCAGAAAAAACATATCCGGGCCCGCGGGATATTTTTGCAACCAATATTATGGATGAAACCCGTGTTGTTATTGGTTCGCGTATTGAAAGGCTAAAAAGCACACAAGGGCATATTGTTATTAGAGTAAATCCGGGAGGCAATAGTTATATGATTTATATTCTTGATGATTCTAATGAGAATTTTGAAATCAAAGATATACATGGTCCATATATCAGTAATTGA
>CAZXTX010000214.1:3864-5545 GCA_964643695.1 uncultured Mariniphaga sp.
AAAAAACATATTTCTGAAAAAAACTTTTTTATCGGAATTGATAATTCAGGAGATATTTTCAAACCTGATGAATTCTTTAATGCAAAAGCTATGGATTCACTGGGTGTGGATTTTGTTATTTATAAATACAGGGGGCCAAAGGGTTCTGTGGAAGAAGAAGCAAAAAAAATGGAAGAACTCACAAAAAGTTTTGAGAAAAAAAATTTAAAAATTGTTATAAATGTTGAAATCGGAAATTGGAGACTTGATATAATTAGTACTGATGGGCATAACTGGGTAAAACAACCTGATAATCTACATTTATTCAAATTCCCTGCTCCTGTTCTAAATAGCCTGAATAAGTCAAAATCCGTATGGGGCATCCAATATGATGAACTGGAACATTCGCAAATAACACGTAATTTAACTATTACGTTGCGTCATCCGGAAATTGAACTTGTTAGTCTTGCAGAGCCGACAGGCATGAATTTTAAAACAGCCGACAGTGCTGTTTATGAAGGAGCAAAATCACTCGTCAATGAATGTAAACGCCATGGCACAGATAAAATATTAACAGAACATGTATGGCCTGTGCTTTTCCATAATTTTGCACGCGCAGGTATAACTCCGGCATACAAGCAAATGAAGGAAAACTGGTCAAATGTGATGGCAGCCTGTGCTATGGGTGCCTGTTTACAATATAACAAGGAATTATGGGCTTGCCTTGATTTATGGAATCACAATACATTTCCCGGACACTCTGCAAAAGAGTTATGGGGAAATTTCCTGTTTGCTTATTGGGCAGGTGCTGATAAAGCTTATGTTGAAAGTATTGGCAAACATACATATAAAGTAGATGATAATGATGAAATAATACTGCTTGAAAGAGGTGACGTCATCAAGCGGTTTGCTAAAGAATATATTATTAACAATCCACGTCCTTATACTTTCCGCGATTATGAACCTGAAATTGCCATTGTCCGTTTTGACGATACTGCATGGGGGCAGGGCAAAGATGTTTTTTGTACAGTGCAGGAAGATGGTCATTCTGTTGACCTGTATTGGAAAGATTGGCTTTTTGGTGCTTATGATCTTAATACAAGTCCTGAATCGGAAGAATGGATAAAAGCATGGCATACCATAACTCATGGAATGGTAAAAAAGGAAAGTCTTTCATGGAATGCCGGCAATTTTTACAAAAACATGCCTCACCGATCCTTTGCACCAGCCAATTCGCCAATTGTTTTTGATGAAAATGTGTCGAAAGATTTATTAAAACCAGTTAAGCTATTGTTTTTATGCGGGTTATTTATGAATAAAGAAACATTGGATAATATAAATTCATTAGTTAAAAACAATGGATTAGTTGTGGTTACTTCCAAACGATTTGCTCCAGAAAATTTTTCTACAACATACAATATAGGAACAAAAGAATTTAAATATGGAAAAGGTAAATGGATTATAACGGATGATATGGCAAGTGATGAACTAAAAAAGGCAGTGAAACCTTTTATTGGAAATGATGATGAAATAGTATATAAATTCAAAGGAGGCAGGAAAGTAATAATGAAAATTTCTAACGATGGAAATGAACTTAAAATTATTAAAACAAATATTTAAATATTAAGAATTTCTTAATCATAAATATCTTGGTGATCCACTCAGTTATTCTCATTTCAGTGACCGTATAGGTAAGTAAAAA
>CAZXTX010000215.1:0-5539 GCA_964643695.1 uncultured Mariniphaga sp.
CCATCCCCGGCTGAAGGAACTGACTCTTCGCCTGAGGCTTCGGGAACTGTTGTCGGAAAATTCGGTACCTGTAAAGGATCTATAGCACTTTCAACCTGATCGCGAACACGCGACTGCTCTTTAGATATCTGTGTCCGGGGAATAAATGCTGACCCCATAATTGACAGCAAAAGCAATACTCCTGCAAGTGTCCATGTAGCTTTTTCAAGAAAATCGGTGGTTTTGCGAACTCCCATAATCTGGTTCGATGACTGAAAATTACTGGCAAGGCCACCACCTTTTGAGTTTTGTACCAACACAATAAGTATGAGTAAAATACAAACTATAAATATTAAAACTGTGATTAATGTGTACATTTCTTATCTCTTATTTGTTTTTTAATTTTTCTGTTTCCTCAATTCGGGTCGCAAAGTAAGCACTTTTTTCCGGATATTTCAAACTTAATTTTTGAAAAGATTCTATTGCCTTTTCATATTTTTTTTGCTGCAAATATATAACTGCCAGCGTTTCTGTAATCAATTCGTCACTTTCTGCATTTGAAACAGTCAGAATCTGATTATCAGAAAATTCCGACAACTCTTCATCAGATTTGTTTTCTATTTTTAAAGCACCCGGTTTTGATGATAAGAACTTGTCAATCAGATTGTCAGAATCAGTTGTATCACTATCACTTTCTGAAAAATAAACACCGGCAGATTCAGTTAAAAAATCAATTCCGGCAGATACGGGTTTTTTTAGTTTTTCAGGATTTAAAAAGCTGTTCAGCCATTTTCTGTCACCAACAAGCGGAGCCGATTTATTTAACTCTGAATTAAAATTACTGTTCCGAGTTAATTTTAAATTTTTCAGATACAGAAGCCTTGCTGCCTGAAAATATGGAAACCGCACGGTAAGCTCCTTTAGTTTTGACAGACTATCTTCGTTAAGCAAGTCGGGAGAGTTTAGTAAATTGTAAAATTCTTCTTTTTGCATGGTTACCAGTTTGCAAGTGTGGCATTAAAAATATCTTCGGTTAGCTTGGTAATAATTTCAGGTACCAGTCCGTCTTCTACTGCACTTAACGAACTTCCCGCATCAAAATCCTCGAATGCAGAAAAGGTCTGATCAATATTCTGTTCCGGATCAATATTGTTTGTGAATTTCACCTTAACGGTAATTGTCAGTCTGTTTAAGGCAGCCATATCCTCTTTTTGAATTGACATGGGACGAACATCGTAACCGGTAATTTGCCCCTCAAAAATCAAATCGCCATCTTCACCAAGCTCGTTAAGCGAGGTCTGCCGCTGTAATTTTTCACGAAGAGCTTCGGTAAATGACTGGCTCAGTGTCGGATTTACAAGCCTTGCACGGTTCGGGAAATAATATACCGAAAAAGTTTTAACCGCAGGGGAAATGTTGGCACCGGTAAATGAATAAGAAATTCTGCATGAGTTTACAATAAAAGCAATCAGCAGTATAATCAGAAAAGCTATCAGATTCTTTTTATTCATCTCCTATTCGTTAATATTATGTTCCTTTATTTTCCGGTAAAGTGTTCTTTCGGATATACCCAGCTCTTCAGCTGCATACTTTCTTTTGCCGTTATGTTTTCTCAGAGCTTTTATAATTAACTCTATCTCTTTTTCTTCAAGTGAAAGTGACTCTTCAACAACTTCCTCGGTATCCTGAATATTGCTCTTGTCAATTGATGTAATATGAATATTTTTAGAAGGCTGTTCATGATGAATCAAATTTTCCGCATCATACAGGTTACTGATGAACTGTGCGTGCTCTCCGGTAACGGAAGTATCCTTGTTTTCGATTATATCGTGAACAAGCTTTTTCAGGTCGTTCATATCTCTTTTCATATCGAAAAGAATTTTATAAAGAATCTCCCTTTCATTAGAAAAACTTGCTTCTTCTGCTTTTGAAAGCAGGGCAGGAAGATTTTTCCCGGAAATGGAAGGCAAATATTTTTGCAGAACTTCAGCCGTAATATCCCTGTTTTGCTCAATAATTGATATCTGCTCAGTAATATTTTTTAATTGACGAACATTACCCGGCCAACGATACTTTTCCAGTAAATTGCGGGCATCCTCACCAAGCATTACAGGCGGCATACGGTATTTTTCCGCAAAATCGCGGGCAAATTTTCTGAACAGCAAATGAATATCTTCCGGCCTGTGTCTCAAAGGAATTACTGTAATCGGCACAGTATTCAGCCTGTAATACAAATCTTCCCTGAATTTTCCGGCTTCAATTGCATTGGGAACATCAACATTTGTTGCGGCAATAACCCTCACATTGGTTTTAATAACCTGTGATGATCCCACACGGATAAACTCGCCGGTTTCAAGAACACGCAGCAGCCTGACCTGTGTTGCCAGAGGTAATTCCCCTATTTCATCCAAAAATATTGTTCCGCCGTCAGCTTCCTGAAAGTAGCCTTTGCGGTCGGCAAGCGCACCTGTAAATGAACCCTTTTCGTGTCCGAACAACTCAGAATCAATGGTTCCTTCAGGGATAGCACCACAGTTAACAGCTATATACTTACCGTGTTTTCTCACGGAAAACTGATGAATTATCTGCGGAAAAACTTCTTTCCCCGTTCCGCTTTCACCCGTAATCAAGACAGAAAGATCGGTTGGAGCCACCTGCACCGCCACTTCAATTGCCCTGTGCAATGCCGGTGAATTTCCGATAATTTCAAATCTTTGCTTTATTTCCTGAATATTCATAACTGCTGCTCAATTAAAGCACAAATTTACAATTTTTCGGTTGTAAAGATTATTTTATTACTTCATTAACCTTTTTTTAGCTTTTTAAATGAGTTTCTTAATATTATGAAACATAGCGGGCACAACTTATTATTATATTTATCTTTACCACTCAAAATTTTAAATAATGAAATTTATAGCACTTATACCTGCCCGGTTTCAGGCAGTCCGGTTTCCGGGCAAGCCACTGGCAAATCTTGCAGGCAAACCTGTTATTCAATGGGTGTATGAAAATGTAAGGCAGGCTCTTGATAATGTATGGGTGGCTACCGATGACGAACGAATTTATGATACTGTTACGGCTTTTGGCGGAAATGCGGTTTATACCTCATCATCTCACCGAAGCGGAACCGACAGATGTGCAGAAGCTGCCACAATTTTGAAAAAAGAACTGGATTTTGATGTGGTAATAAATGTTCAGGGCGATGAACCATTTATTAAATCTGAACAGATTAACCGGCTGATGGCATGCTTTGACGGACAAACGGAAATTGCAACACTTATAAAAAAAATTGATGCCGGAGAGGAGTTATTTAACCCGAACAGACCTAAAGTTGTTGTTGACTCAAATCAGAATGCCCTCTATTTCAGCCGCTCAGCAATTCCCTTTATTCGCAGTGAAAGTGAAGAAAACTGGTTTCGGACACACAATTTTTGGGCTCACGTAGGAATGTATGCATACACATATGAAGTATTGCAGAAAATCACTTTGTTAAATCCCGGCAATCTGGAAAAGGCTGAATCCCTCGAACAGCTCAGGTGGCTGGAAAACGGATACCGGATTAAAACAGCCGAAACCAACTTTCAGAGTATAGGAATAGATACCCCCGAAGATTTGGATAAAGCTTCTGAGTGGTTTGCGAAAATAAAAGGCACAAAATTTGCTTAAAACACAAAGAAGCAGTAATTTTCAGACATGAAATTTAGGATATTTTCAATATTGTTTATGTTAACTGTCGTTACAGGAAGTTTTTCCAGAGCGGCAGATAATTCTTTTTTTGGAGACCAGCCTGCTCTGAAAAAGGACAACGGTATTGAATTAAATATTTATCCAAATCCTGTTGAATCACGCAGAGTCACACTCGAATTAAAAAGCGGCGAAATAAATGAGATTCGCCTGATAGACATTGCCGGCAAGGAAGTAATTGCACGCAAGATTATATCCGGAACTCCCAAATATCAGCTTCAGCTTAATGATGTTCCCAACGGAATCTATTTCGTCCGCATCAAAACATCAGAAGATCAATCTGTTGTAAGAAAACTTGTGGTTACCTCCCGATAATTTTTATCCAAAATTTAACATCTCAGTCTTTAATCATCAACTGACTGAAAAACAAGTTGTCTGAATTTCCATCCGGTTTGGTCGTTTGTCGGACCTTCGGTTTGTTTGAATATTATTCCGATAATATTTTCATTCGGATCTGCAAAATACTGCGTATTAAAATATCCGCCCCAGTCAAAAGTGCCTTTGCTGCCTGTTCCGCCTTTATTTTCACCTTCGGAAGTAATTACTCCGAACACAAGTCCGTAATAACTATTCTTTCCCGAAAACAAATTGCCCGAATGGTTGCCCATAATTGTATTTACGGTTGTACGGCTCAGCAACCTTGTGCCGTTATATTCTCCTCCGTTAAGATACATTTGCAAAAATATTGCATAATCTTTAATTGTGCCGGAAAGACCTCCTCCGCCCGAGAAAAATGTTTTGGCACCTTTAACCGGATAATCTGAGTCATAAAAACTATAAGGAACCTTTTTCCATTCTCCGTTTTCTCCCCTTTGTTGAACGGTAACCAGCCGTGAAGCTTTATCATCGGGCAGATAAAAATAAGTATCTTTCATTCCAAGCGGATCAAAAATCCGTTCTTTCAAGAATTTATCGAAAGGTATTCCCGATACCACTTCAATCAGATATCCCAGTATGTCTAATCCCTCACTGTAAGTGTATGCTTCTCCCGGATGATGATGTAAAGGCATTTTTGCCAGTTTTTTTATATTTTCTGCGAGAACAACATCTTCTGTTGTAAAAGCATCGGTTATCCCTGCTTTACCGAAAATCATTCTAAAGCGTTCGTCACCGTCAATTACACCGTACCCCACACCGGAAGTGTGTGTTAACAAATGACGTATTGTTATTTCCCTGTTTGCCGCAACACCATTCCATGTTGTATCTCTGTAACTGAATGAAGTCAGAACTTTCGGGTTTTTAAATTCGGGAATAAATTTTGAAACAGGATCATCCAGCCTGAATTTCCCCTCTTCCCAAAGCATCATCACGGCAGTAGCCGTAATTGCCTTTGTTTGTGAGGCAATGCGAAAAATATCATCACGCTTTAACTGTTTACCCACGCTGTTATCGGCCATACCGTATGCTTTCCAGTGCACTATTTTACCATTTCTGGCCACTAATGAAACTATCCCCGGAACCTGCCCCTCTTCAACAGCATCAGCACACATTTTATCAATCCGCGCAATTCTTTCTGAAGAAATACCAGCACTTTCAGGTGCAGCTTCGGCTAAAGGAGATGATTTTTTAACAGATTTTGTTTGTGAAAATGAAATTAAAAAAATGAAAACAAATGAGAATAAAACAGCTAAACGTTTCATGTTTAATTTTTTAAAGTTGATATTTTAAATATATGGAAATGAATTGGTAAACAATACTAAAACCAGTTGAGCTATTATTTTACCACTATTCAATCATCTGTAAAAATAATTAATACGAATTGTATTTACAAAATAGTCCAAACTGTTTTGTGAATTTACAATCGTTAATGCCGATG
>CAZXTX010000216.1:0-3278 GCA_964643695.1 uncultured Mariniphaga sp.
CTGATTTTAAGTTTTTCATCGTGTCACTTTCTGTTTAACAAAGATGATGATGATAAGCCACAGCATGAATATCTGATCAGTCATGAACTGGAACAAACTTATCTGCCCGATTACATAAGACTGGTTTTCGGGCAAATAAGTAACAAGTTTCCTGAAATTGAAGCCATCAGCAACAGGGTTAAACACGGCATCATGATTTATAAAATAACCTATAAAACAACTTTTCAGGACAAACCGGTTATTGCTTCAGGACTGGTATGTTTCCCAACCGGTGAAGGTTCTTTTCCGATTTTAAGTTTTCAAAACGGAACCAACACGCTTCACAAAAATGCTCCCTCGGCAAATCCCAATAATGAGTTGTTCCTTTTACTTGAAGCTGTTACATCTACAGGTTTCGTTGTTGTTATACCCGATTATCTGGGATTCGGCAGTTCAAAAGATATGTTTCATCCGTATCTTCACAAGGAATCAACCGTTCAAACTGTTCTGGATATGCTCAGGGCTGTTAAGGAACTTGCCGGTGAATATAACTATTCCGTTAAAAACGAATTATATATTACCGGTTATTCTCAGGGCGGCTGGGCAACAATGCAAATACAAAAAGCCGTTGAAGAAAGGTATATGAGCGAATTTAATCTGAAAGCAAGTTCGCCCGGTGCCGGGCCTTACGATTTAAACTTTGTAAAAGAGCATATTTTAAAACAAAAAAATTATCCCATGCCCTATTTCTTCGGATATATATACAACTCACTTATAAATATTTACAAAGATGAGGTTACGCCTGTAGATGAGATATTTAATTCACCTTATGCCGCCTTGATACCTAAACTTTATAACGGTACAAAATCGGGTGAAGAAATTAACTCGCAGCTCACCACAAATACAGAACTGCTTTTTACTGAAAATTTCAGGCTTAATTATAAAACCGGCGAAATGTTTGAGCCTTTAACACAGGTTTTTGAAGAAAACAGCATTGAAGCATGGAATACCTCAATTCCCACACTTCTGGTTCACGGCAAAGCCGACACTTATGTTCCTTCCGATGTTTCTCAGTTTATCTATAACGGTTTTACTGAAAAAGGAGCAGGCAGCAGAGTAAATCTGACATTGATTCCGGGGCTGGATCATACAGATGCTGTTGTTCCTGCCGGATTAATGGCAATAAAATGGTTTTTGGAGCTTACCGAGTAATTTGATCTACAGAAACAGAAAACTCAAATATCTTATAAATTATTGTTTTCTCTGAATTCGTCAACAAGTTTTTTAAGACGTTTGTTTTTTAATGCTTTAGGATATATGTCAAAAAGAAAGTTTAAATGAACAAACTCCTGTTCCATAGCCTCTTTCAGAATTTTAAATGCTTTTTCTTCCTGTTTGTTTTCAAGAAGCAGGCTCACCAGTCTGTATTTCAGGATTGCATCATCATTTTCTGAAATCTTTGATTCCAATTCAACAAATGCACGGTTCAAATCACCCGACTTCAAAAGCATATCGACTGATAAAAGACAAATCTCCACTTCATCACCGTCAAACTCTGTTGCCTTGTTAAGTGCTTCCCTTGCTTTTCTGCTTTTATTGTAATCATTATAAACTTTTGCAAGGGTTAACCAGTATTCCGGATTTGTATCGTCAACCTCAAGAGCCTTTTTAATTAGCTTTATACTTTCAGCAAGTTTTTTATTGAACCACTTAATCATTCCGATTCCAAACCAGGCACTTTCATTCTTGGAATTTAACCCGACTGCTTTTTTATAGTAATATTCTGCCTGTGAAAAATCATCAAGATTTAAATAACATTCGCCTATATAACACCAGGCATCATCATTTTCAGGCTCAAATTCAAGATATTCAGAATATCTAGAAATAGCTTCGGCATACTTTCCCGTATTGGCATATGCGTTTCCAATATTAAACAGAGCCTGCACAAAATCCTGATTTACGGCAAGTGCAAACTCATAAGCCTCAATTGCTTTTTCATATTCTCCGGTTTTATTATAGGTTATACCCATATTAAACCAGATTGAAAAGTTAAAAGGGTCTATATCAAGATAGCGGTTATAATAATCGACACTTTTTTGAAAGTCGCCTTCCTGATCACAGAAAAATCCCAAATCATAAAGTACCATTTCATTCTTGGGATTAAACTGCAATGATTTTTCAAAATATTCAATGCCGGTTTTTATATCATCTGCCTGCACATACGATAATCCAATGTTATAAAGAATTTCATCCTTATCATTTGAAGAATATCTTAAAGCTTTTCTGAATGATTTTTCAGCTTCAAATTCGATACCCGTCATTAAAAATGCCGAACCTTTCATTAAATGGATGTCTGGATTATCGGGTTCAACATGTTCAGCAAGACGGAGATATTTTATTGCGTTTTGAAATTTGCCTTTACTAAGCAGTACCTGTGCATATTTAAGCTGAAGCGGAACAGCACCGGGATGAATCTGCATTCCCTGGCGAGCTGCAATTTCAGAAGAGTTCAAGTCTCCTTCATCCAGCAGATAATCCACAATATCCTCAAATTCAGAAACATCAAAATAACTCTTTCTGCCAGAGATGAGCGACCTTTTAAAACGGCTCAGGGCCTCATAGGTACTGTCTCCTTCAAAATAATCACGTTCACCTTTATTCATTCAATTGTAAAAAAATGAAACTGCGAAATTAATAATTCACAACGAATAAAGAAACATCCGGTATTTAAAGATGTTCTTCCCTCAGTAAATCATTAACGATTTTTACCGGATTAAAAGTTTCAATGGGAACTTCCACAAACAGCGTGTTCCAGTCACTCATGGAACCATTCCACAAACCCGGAAGTTCCTGTGCTTTCAAGTCTTTTCCGTCCTTTGACTTTTTTGAAATAAACCCTGTTGAATGATCTATAAAATCAGTAAGATTGTATTTTTTGCCTTTATAATTCTTTACTCCGCAAACCAAATCCACCGGATTAAAATGTGTTGAATTCTTAACAATGCTTTTATGTTTTATACTGTCCGGATCAATTTGTGAGTTTTCTGCAATCTGAAGAGAAATGGTTCCGTCCTGATTTTTTGCCATAAAAGGGCCACCGCCGGGTTCGCCTTCATTTTTTACCATTCCGCAAACCCGGAGCGGACGGTTATATTTTTCACGAAGGTAATGATACAACTCTTCCTTTTCGGTATAATATTGATTTTCAGGAGGTTTAGTGTTAAGCGTATTTTCCAGAAAATTTGCTGCTTCAGCCAAAAATGCACTGTCAATGGCAACCGCATCTCTTTCGTTTAAAA
>CAZXTX010000216.1:3378-5538 GCA_964643695.1 uncultured Mariniphaga sp.
TTTTCATAATATTCACGAACCTCATTCAAAAGATCCTCAAAGCCTTTTTTATGCTCAGGTGAAACGGTAAAATGAAGCCTTGCCACGTTATTGTTATCTTTGGCATACTGTGCCGCTTCAACCAGATGTTCTTCAAATGGTGTACGTTCTCTGTCAGAATATTTATGAAATTTAAGCAACCCTTTGGGAAGGAAGCCATAGTTCAGTCCTTTGTCATAAATCATATATTCTATCCAGTTATGACAAATCTCTTTTGCGCCGGCATCAGATATAGCTTTCTTTAAATCATTGAAAAATGCAAATTTGTCTTTATTGACTAAAAACTGCCGGGCAGAAGCATTTTTTGCAAGCGCAATATCCTGATCCTTATCCTGTTTGCACTCTTCAAGTGCTTCGAACAAACTCTTAAACATACGGCTTGCCGCCCCCGATGAAGGAACAAAACTAAGTGATACAACACCGGCAGAAATACCAGATTCATATTTTTGACAGCTGCTGTCAATTCCCTTACTGTCAAGTTTAATAATACCGTTACCAATTATTGCAGGTCCGGTAATATCCAGATAAGGAAAACCTTTTTTGAAGTTTTCAATCTGTTTTTCAATCGCGTTCAGACTGCTTCCATGCTCTTTTATCTGATTCTGGTCTTTTTGAGAGAACATAGCATTTCGTTTTAAATTACTTTCCTAAAATAGGAATAAGATTTAATTTTGAAAACTATTATGCCTGAGTTTTAACCAAGTTTTCAATTTATTCATCAGCCATCAAAAAAGTTTAAGTACTTTTACCGCCCAATCAGGTGATAATGACGCAAATTGTTTATAGCTGGGGGCACACAAAAAGATTTAACGATTTTCCCACCTATTTTCGTAATCTTTTTTCTGAACGTGTACAAAAAGTTTCAATTGATGCAGGATTTACCTGTCCTAACCGCGACGGTTCAAAAGGAAAGGGAGGATGTACTTTCTGCAATAACAAAACTTTTAAGCCAACCTACTGCAGCCTCGAAAAATCAGTAACCAGACAGGTGCAGGAAGGAATTGCCTTTTTTGAAAAGAAATACAAAGCAATGCGTTTTTTAGCTTATTTTCAGGCATATACAAACACTTACGCACCAATTGACAATCTTATTTCATTATATGAAGAAGCTCTTCAGCATCCTAAGATTGCAGGTTTGGTAATTTCAACCCGTCCCGATTCGGTTAGTGAAGAACTGCTCGATTATCTTGCAGAACTGTCACGGAAAGTATATGTAATGGTTGAGTTTGGTGTGGAATCGCACCTTGACTCAACACTTATGAAAATAAACCGCGGACATCTGTTTTCCGATTCAGTTTGGGCATTGGAACAAACCGCAAAGCGAAATATAAACAACTGTGCCCATGTAATTCTGGGGCTTCCGGGCGAAACACGAAGCGACTGGATGGAACAGGCAAAAGTAATTTCGGAACTTCCGGTAAAAAATCTGAAAATGCATCAGTTGCAAATCCATAAAAAAACAGTAATGGAAAAACAGTTTCGTGAAAACCCCGAGAATTTCCCGATTTTTACAGCTGAAGAATATATTGAACTGGTTATAGATTATCTGGAAATACTAAATCCTGAAATTATTGTGGAACGCTTTGTAAGCCAGTCGCCGCCTGAATTGACCATAGCCCCGAAATGGGAAATAAAAAATTTTGAATTTGTGGCAAAAATTGAAAAAAGACTGAAAGAGCGCGACACCTGGCAGGGGAAAAAATATCCGGGCTAAACAATTATTCAATTTTACCGATTAAAACTCTGTTTTTAAAAAAATTAGTTACTCTGCTATTCCCGAAAACTTTCTTCAATAATTTTTTCAACATGAATGCGTGACGTGTTTAAAAAAGGAATACCGAGATATTCATCTTCCCTGAACATTAAAGGGAATTCGGTACAACCGAGAATAACCGAATCAACTTCTTTTTCATTCTTCATTTTACCAATTATTTCCAAAATTTCATTTTTTGTGCTTTCCTTAAAAATACCATGTTCCAGTTCGGCAAACAAAAATTCATTTATGCGATCAATATCGGCATCATCCGGTGAAATCACCTCAATACCGGCTTTTTCAAATTCATCGGCAAAAAAAGAAGCTTTCATTGTAAATTTTGTACCGAGCAAAGCACACTTTTTCAA
>CAZXTX010000217.1:0-3005 GCA_964643695.1 uncultured Mariniphaga sp.
TCGGTAATTTTCAGGTATTTTCCTTCTTCAAGCAGGCCAATATCTCCGGTATGGAACCAGCCTTCTTCATCAATAACTTCTGCAGTAAGTTCGGGAGCCTTGTAATAACCCATCATTACACCCGGGCCTTTGCACAGAATTTCATTGTCGCCGGCAATTTTTACTTCAAATCCTTCCAGAACCGGGCCTACCGTGCCGATTTTCATTTCTCCCAATACCGGATTGTTAACGGCAATTACAGGTGAGGTTTCAGTTAGTCCGTATCCTTCAAGATTATACATTCCGGCCATTCCCAGAACACGGGCAATCCGCGGCTGCAAGGCTGCCCCGCCCGAAACGATATATACTATATTTCCGCCAAGAGCTTCGCGCCATTTTGAATATATCAGCTTGTCGGCAATTTTAATTTTCAGTTTCATCAGCGGACTGTACTTTTTATTATATTCAAAATGCTGAGTTAACCTGATTGCCCAAAAATAAATTGCTCTTTTTACTGCCGGAAGTTCCTTCCCTTTTGAAACAAACCCGTCGAAAACCTTTTCCAGCAAACGCGGAACCGAATTAAACATGTGCGGTTTAATCTCTTTAATGGCCGATATTATTTGTGAAAGGCTGCCCACATAATAAACCCCCATGCCTTTATACTGAAAATGGTAATTTACACTGCGTTCATAAACGTGGCAGAGTGGCAGAAAGCTGATAACCCTGTGTTCTCTGCCCAGTTTATGCATTTTTGAGTGGGAAACAAAATTGGAAACAAGGTTTTTTTGCGAGAGCATAACCCCTTTTGGAATTCCGGTGGTACCTGATGTGTAAATCAGAGTTGCCAGGTCTTCAGGTTTTACCGAAGCCTTGATTTCTTTCAGTTTTCCTTCAAATTCATCTTTAACTGATTCACCCAAATCAAGAATTTCCTCATAATATTTAATGCCTTCGATTTCTTCAAAAGAATATATTTTTTGAATTGAAGGTATTTGCATTGCAACAGGCAAAAGCTTTTCATGAAGTTTGGCATCTCCCGTAATCAGCATTTTTACCTCCGAATGTTCAAAAATGTATTTATACTCATCTTCGCTTATGGTCGGATAAATCGGAACGTGAACCACGCCAACCATTGCCATTCCCATGTCGGCAATATTCCATTCGGGCCTGTTTTGGGTTACTGTGGCAATCTTGTCGCCCTTCTTAAAACCTGATGAGAGCAGTCCAAGTGCAAACTGATGGGACTTTTTGTAATACTCTTCAGTGGAAAAGGTGTACCATTCACCGTTTCCTTTTCCCCCGATTGCATCTTTGCGCGGAAATTCCTTAATGTATTTGTCGAGAATGTCAAATGTACGTGTAACTTCAACTGCCATATTTACCTGTTTTAAAAAACGGGCTAAATATAAGTTTAAAAGACAGCTGTTTATTTGAAATGTCAAAGATTTTTTTAAAAATCAGACTGTTTAGAAATATTCTAAATAATTACAATTAGCTCATTATGAATAAGTTGAAATAATGATTTTCGACTATAAGAATAATTTATTCCAAAGATTAAGAAAAAATCATCTTTTAACCGTCTTCTCTTTTTCATATTTCAGTTCACGAAAATAAGCCCATATCATCAGGCCTCCGATTAATGCAAATGAAATTAATAAAGACGGGCTTACACCATTTGCAACTCCTTTTCCGTATGAATGAAGTCCTGCCAGAAAATAATTTACTCCGAAATATGTCATCAGTACCGATATAAAACCCATTACCGAAGCAATATTGTAATTGTAGGTTCCTTTAAGTGAAGGAATCAGCCGCATGTGAGCTATAAAAGAATAAATCAGAATTGTAATCAGTGCCCATGTTTCTTTTGGATCCCAGCCCCAGTATCGCCCCCAGCTTTCGTTGGCCCATACTCCGCCCAGAAACGTTCCGAGAGTCAGGAAGTAAAGTCCCACGGTAACCGACATCTCATTAATAATTGTAAGCTGGTTGATATAGCCTGTTACTTTTTCTCCGTTTGATCTGTTTCGTGCAATTATGAATATTATTACCAGAATACCAAGGAAGGCACTTAGTCCGAAAAATCCATAGCTGGCTGTTATCACCGAAACATGGATTGTAAGCCAGTACGATTTCAGTACCGGAACCAGAGGTGTTATTTCTGGGTTCATCCAGCTGAGATGTGCAACAAACAGTGAGATTCCCGTTAAAAAAGCTGCTGCTGAAATTACCAGAGGGTGTTTCCGGCCAAACAGAATTCCTGCCAGCATTGCAGCCCAGGCAACATAAACAACGCTTTCAAAACCGTTGCTCCAGGGGGCTCTCCCCGAAATATACCAGCGTAAAATAATTCCTGCAGTATGAATGGCAAACAGTAATACTATAATAATAAAAAAGAAATTTTTCAGTAAAGAGGGAAGTGGTTTTTGCCTGAAAATATTCGCCAGAAGTACTATCAGCAGTAAAAAGCCGAAAAGCAGGTAATACGGAAAAATTCTTTCAAACGGATTTATCTTGTTATAAACTATTTCTGCCTCCTTTTTTGACAGGTCGGGCAACAGTGTTCCGCCATATTTAAACTGAAAATTGTCGGTGGCATTTAAAATATCGAGAGCTTCAGCTCTGTTTCCGTTTTGTATTGACTGCAACAAAAGGTTAAAACCGCTTTTTATGAAAACAGAATCGCCGCCGGAATATTCAACGGCATTTTCACCGGGCGAATACCACGGGTCCTCAATCCTGGTTCTTGGGAAAATCTTGAAAATTGAACCTCTGAATACCATAAAGCAAATACTTACTCTTTCATCCAGATAAATGTAATCTTTATCCAGCTGATTACGCATTGCCGCCGGTTTATTGAATGCCGCTCTTACCTGTTCCGATATTTTGTAATTTCCCTGGGTGTCAAACATCTGCTGAACAGAAACAGTTTTTCCTGAAACCCCCAGTATGGCAGCCAGCTCTTTACTGTCAACTTTTATAAACGGCAGTGTTTGCCATATTTCAGGATAGGTCATCATACTTAA
>CAZXTX010000217.1:3105-5510 GCA_964643695.1 uncultured Mariniphaga sp.
CGAAATTTTTGCCAGCCGTCTGGCCGATATTCTGAAATATGAGTTTTTATTCAGAAGTGACATTATAAAACCGATTGTCATTAAAAAGTAGCTGAAATATGAAATCCATGTTCCCCATAAATCGTAGTTAACCGAAAGGATTGTGCCAAGTTCGTCCTGATCGTATGACGACTGAAAAAACTTGAAACCTTTGTAAAGAAGAGTGTTATTCATGAAAATTCGTGTTTCGCGTTCAACTCCTGCAGCTTCATCAATAAGTACAATATCGGATGCATATGACGAAGGTGATTCGGAACCCGGATACCTCTCCAGTTCAAACTCTTTAAGGAACAGTTTGAACGGAAGGTTGATTGGTTTTGCACCGTATGCAAGCTTTAAAACAGCTCCCTGAACAGGAACTTCCACCGTGTCGGCAGCCATTCCGGCATGCCCAAAAACCGGCACCGTCTGCTGGCGCATTCCGTCCGAAATTTGAACCAGAACTGCCTGTTCATGTGTTTCATGAGCACTTTTTACGGCGGTAAAAATGGCATTTGGATAAAAATCGCGAACCAGCACCCGGAAGTTGTTCAAATTGTAAATAAACATTTTCTGCACATTTACGGTATCACCCGGCTCATAACTGATACCTTCCTGTTCTGTCATTGTTGATTCTTCCACTGTGTAAACTGATGTCATTTTCAGTTGGCCGTTTTGAATAAAAAAATTTACCGGTGTCTCTTCAGCCGATTCAAAACCGGCAGTAAGTCCGGGATATTCCAGTACATCTCCCCTGCGGAAAGTAAACGACTGCATTCCCTGCCGGTCGGGTGCGGCAAATATGAAATCGAGAACCGCATCACCATTTTCGGAAGGAATGGCTTTTCGCTCGGAATGTTCAAAAAAACCTACTGTTTTTACTTTTATTTTTTGTCCGTTAATATTAAATCCTGCAGAAAATTGTTTTGGATAGACTTCAGAAAACCGTACAATTTTCTCTTTTGATTCATTACCGGCAGCAGCGAAAAATGAGGCATCGGATGATAAGATTGTATTGGAGCTGTCGTTTTCGCGGATATGCATTGTGCCTTCGTAGCTGAACCAGCGGGTTACAGCCCCGCCTATAAGCATTATCAAAAAAGCTATGTGGAACAGCCCGATTGTGTACCGCTTTTTGTTTAAGAGCTTGTATTTAAACAGATTCCTCAAAAGATTTATGCCGAAAAGCACCCATAATGCCTCAAACCAGTGAGTGTTGTATATTAGTGAACGTGCAGCGGGAGTTCCAAAACTGCTTTCAATAAAAGTGGCTATTGCCATAATAAACGCCAGAGTTATAAATAAAAATGCCATAAATGGCAGTGAAGTGATAAACTGATATACTTTTTTCATTTTAAACCTACTTTTTAATGCGCTGAAATTAGCCCATTTTAGCAATATGACAAAGGATGAAGGAATAAAAAAAGAGTGTAAGGTGTTTTAATTATTGTTTAGTAAACAAAATCTTTTTTTGTTGACTTATTATTTGTTTTCCTGAAAGCATTTCAGTTTTTTAATAAGAATCTGGAATTGTATGATTTTGTCATTTTAAAAAATGTGTTTTTCAATTAAAATTATTTAAATATTAAAAAAATAGCGAACTTTGGACAGAATAATTCAAATGATATGAAACAAGCATGCAAAATATTTACACTTATGAGTATAATTAAAATCATGCGAGTTCCATACTATACCATTAACAATAAACAATTTTAATAGTATGAAATCAACACTTATTACTTCAGTATTAGTAATCTTTGCATTTATTGGCGGACTTTTTTCACCCGGTACTCCGGTGCCTGCTGCCGAGTTTTATCTTGAGCAGGACGGGAATAATCAGCCGTATGCCTTTATGCAGACCGGTGATAACGGAAAAATAACATTTGCCAATCTTCCGCGTGGTTTATACCATATTAAGGTTAATCTTCCCCGCCAGTCGGGCAAACTGCTGCCCCGTAACAGCAACACCGGCGGCAAGCTGCAGGTAGGTTATCACAACGATAAAAAGATGTACTTTCTGAAAGAGGAAGAAGGCCTTTTTACGGTTAATTATTCCAAAATCAAAAAGTTTGCAAACAAGAACATTACTCCGGTTTACAATCTTGAGCTTGATGGAAGAAATAAACTTGTTGAAATTGGTAAATTTGAAGTGACCGGCAACAATGGTGAGTTTACCCTTGAATTAAAAGCTCATAAACCTAAAAAATTTACCAAGCTGATTGATAAGGTAAAGGATGATTTGGGTATGGTAACCATCAGAAATGCAGGTTAAACATTAACTTCAGTAACATTTTGTTTTAACTGAAATCCTGAAAATATTCCGGTGTTTATATTATACCGATTGTAAATTTACAAAACAGTTTGAACTATTTTGTAAATACAATTCG
>CAZXTX010000218.1:0-5506 GCA_964643695.1 uncultured Mariniphaga sp.
GAATACAAAGTACGCTGATAAGTCTGCGATGGATATCTTGTTTGCCCGATTTTGGGGACAACGTAGGTAGAAAAACTTATTTCATTTTTTTGGAGCGTAATCTTTCAATTCTTCAATGGCTCCGCCGGCAACTTCCCACAAATAGAGGCTTGCCACTGAAGCGTAGGGTGCATAGCGTTTTCGGTATTTGTCAAATATGTTTTTGTCAATTTCCCGGTGGTGGTAAACCATCCGCATACCTCTTTGAATGGCCAAATCGCCGTAACTTATTATGTCGGGGCGTTGCATTGAGAATATCATCAGCATTTCTGCCGTCCATACACCAATACCGTTCAGTTCGGTCAGTTTGTTGCAAATTTGTTCGTCGGGCATCGAATAAAGCGAATTCAGATCAAGTTCGCCGGCAGTTATTTTCTGTGCGGCGGATTTTATGTAAGAGGCTTTTCTGAATGAAATGCCGAATTGTTGTATTTCTTCCAGTGACAGGTTGTCAATTACGGCAGGAGTGATTTTTTTCAGTTTTGTTTCTATCCGTCCCCAGACGGTATCACGTGCTTTGTTTGAAATTTGCTGACTTACAATGGAATGTACAAGTGCAGTAAAAAGGTCGGGAATAACCGGTCTTCTTATCATTCCTATCCTGTTGATAACTGCTACCAATTTTTTATCTGCTCTTTTCAGATGTTCAATCTCTTTGGTTCCGTACCGGAAATATTCGGTCATATTCATATATTTATTTGCATAAAAGAGCCAAAATATAGTTCTTTTTCCAATCACCGAAAAACTGAAGTCATTTTGTCTGTTGCAAATCTGATTCGATTGCAGATTTTATTTTAATTCCATTTTGTAAGATTTTTTCAAACACTTCCGTAACAGCTGCAATTACGATAGAAATAAAAGCAGTTACAATGCAAATTGCAATAAAACCTGCCGGGTCGTCATCTTTATGGTGGAATATTTTTATGTATAATCCTGCCCCAATAATCAAAATGCTTAATACGATTGCACAATATTTTATGCTCTTTAAAGTCCTGACCGAGTTTAATGAGAATGCTTTATCTTGTCTGATATAGCCAAGTAATTTAAACGCTTTGTACAGTGCAATAAAAAAAGCTGATGATGCTGCGTAACCGTATAAAATGAACGGGTCAGAGTAAATGCTGAATAAGTCTGAGTTTGTGGCTCTTCCTTCGGTTAATGGAAGCCATATTAAAATGGCAAGTGCCGCAATGCCGGTTAGAACAATTACCGTTTGAAGAAATATTATTGAAAATCGCTTCATAATTATTATCTGCGTTGAAACTGTTGTTTTATTTCAGGCAATTCGGAAGCATTTTTAAAAATCCAATACAATTGTCATAGTTCAGTTCATAAAAATTTACGCCAAGATTAATTGTCTCGTAATATTTAGTCAGGTTATTTTTGTAGTACTCTTCTGAGGGAATTTTCCAAAACTTATGTCCTGATTTTTCTGCAATAAACCATTTTTCAATCAATCTTGCTGCTCTGCCGTTTCCGTCTCTGAAAGGGTGGATGTGTACAAATCGTAAATGAATTAAGGATGCAAAGTAAAAGACTTCAGTTTCATCCAGTTCAGATGCAAGCAACTCGTTTATGTCCTGAAAAAACAGACTCATTTCATTCTTTACAAATTCAGGTTCAACTGCCATGTACGTCAAACCTGTTTTTCCAAACACACCAACTTGTTCAATACGATATTTTCCTCTTTTACTTTTTATCAGTAAAGTTTCTGAAAATATTTTATGGCAGTGCAGTAAATTCTTTTCATTCAGTTTGTTAGTCTGTGCAAACCGGTATGCTTCAATCAAATCCTCTATTTCTTCAATTTCCTTTCCTGCTTTAAATTTATCCTTATTTATTTCATAATTCATGAAAGAATTTAAATCAATACTGTTTCCTTCAATATTTGAGGAATATACAGCAGAACTTTTTGTAAGGTATTCAAATTCACCGCGACTTTCTGAAAAATCAAAATTTTCAATCAGTTTGGATATCTCATTACCAATTGATTTTTTATACGAGTCTAAATATTTCCTTTCGGTTACTCTCATTTATCCGATTAGTTAAACACAAATATACTTATCATTAACGTCAAAATCATTGTAAAACTGTGTTTTCTTGACATAAAATGCAATGGACAGATAATATTGGGTTTTGTTGTTTTTTATTTTGTTTTTGTTCACTAAGAGTCTGGATGCTAAGCGATAATATTTTTTTGCTAAATGTTTGAAATATTGATATAACACATTTTTGGATAAAAAAAGCTGCCTTATAAAAGACAGCTTTTCAGTTTCATATTTATATTACTGTTATTCAATATTTGCCTGTGCTGCTGCAACTCTTGCAATCGGCACACGGTATGGTGAACAGCTTACATAGTCCATGTTAACCCTGTGACAGAATTTTACCGATGAAGGCTCACCGCCGTGCTCACCGCAAATTCCGATTTTTAAATCGGGTTTTACGCTGCGGCCTCTGTCAACTCCCATTTTAACGAGCTGTCCGACACCTTCCTGATCCAGAATCTGGAAAGGATCGTTTTTCAGAATACCTTTTTCGATATAAATCGGCAGGAATGTTCCGGCATCGTCACGTGAGTATCCAAAGGTCATTTGTGTAAGGTCATTCGTACCGAATGAGAAGAACTCGGCATCTTCCGCCACTTCGTCGGCAGTAAGAGCGGCACGCGGTACTTCAATCATTGTACCCACAAGGTAGCCAACTTCCACTCCTTTTTCCTCAAATACTTTTTTAGCGGTTTCATGAATGATATCGGCCTGCAGCTTCAGTTCTTTCTTAGTTCCGATCAGCGGTACCATTATTTCAGGACGTGCATCAACACCTTTTTTCTTAAGGTTTGCGGCAGCTTCAAGAATTGCCCTTGCCTGCATTTCGGTAATTTCGGGATATGTGTTTCCTATACGGCAGCCACGGTGCCCCAGCATCGGATTGAACTCTGCCAGATCATGAACAATTGCCTTTACCTCTTCTGGAGTAATTCCCATCTCTTTGGCCATCTCTCTCTGGTTGGCTTCTTCGTGCGGAACAAATTCATGCAGCGGCGGGTCAAGCAGTCTGATTGTTACTCCGTATCCTGCCATTGCCTCTAAGATTCCTTCAAAGTCATCCCGCTGGTATGGCAGCAGTTTGTCAAGAGCTTTACGCCTGTCGGCTTCGGTTTTTGAAAGAATCATTTCGCGCATTGCCTTAATTCTGTCGCCTTCAAAAAACATGTGCTCTGTACGGCACAAACCGATTCCCTTTGCACCAAAATCACGTGCAATCTGTGCATCCTGCGGGGTGTCGGCATTTGTGCGAACCTCCATCCGGGTATATTTTTCAGCCATATTCATGATTTTTGCAAAATCACCGCTCATTTCAGGGTCTTTTGTGGCAACTTTTCCTTCATATACCTTTCCGGTTGAGCCGTCAAGGGAAATCCAGTCACCTTCGTTAAATTCCCTGCCATCAATGTTCATTATGCGGGTTCTGTAATCAACTCTTACCGAGCCGGCACCTGCAACGCAGCATTTGCCCATTCCGCGTGCAACAACGGCAGCGTGTGAGGTCATTCCGCCCCGTGCGGTAAGAATACCTCTTGCAATGTGCATTCCCTCAAGGTCTTCAGGAGAAGTTTCAACCCTTACCAAAATGGATGCCGGATATTTTGAAGCTTCATCGGCAAAGAAGACAACCTGTCCGGTAGCTGCTCCCGGAGATGCCGGAAGTCCTTTTGCAATTTCATTGGCAGCTTTAAGTGCAGATGTTTCAAAAACAGGGTGAAGCAGTTCATCCAGTTTATTGGCATCAATACGGTTAAGTGCTGTTTTTTCGTCAATCATACCTTCTTCAAGCAGGTCCATGGCAATTTTAACCATGGCAGCACCGGTGCGTTTTCCGTTACGTGTCTGCAGCAGCCACAGTTTACCTTCCTGAATGGTAAATTCCAGGTCCTGCATATCTTTATAATGATCTTCAAGTTTTTGCTGAGTTTCATTTAACTCATTGTATATTTCAGGCATTGCCTCTTCAAGTGAGGGAAAGTCTTTTGCTCTGTCTTCTTCACTAACTCCCTGCAATTCTGCCCATTTTCTTGAGCCTGCAAGAGTTATTTCCATGGGTGTTCTGATTCCTGCAACCACATCTTCACCCTGTGCGTTGAACAGAAATTCACCGTTGAAAACGTTTTGACCGGTTGCGGCATCACGTGTAAAAGCCACACCGGTTGCAGAGTTGTCGCCCATGTTTCCAAACACCATTGCCTGAACATTTACTGCTGTTCCCCAGTCGTCCGGTATTTGCTCCAAACGGCGGTAGAGTACTGCACGCGGATTGTTCCAGCTGTTGAAAACAGCGGCAACAGAACCCCAAAGCTGTTCCCATGCATCTGTCGGGAAGTCTTTGCCGGTAACACTTTTTACGGCAGCTTTAAAACGCCTTACAAGTTCCCGGAGGTCTTCTGTTGAAAAATCAGTGTCGAGCTGGATTCCCTTTTCTTCCTTGAGTTCATCAATAATAACTTCAAAAGGATCGTGTTCTTCTTTGCTGGCAGGTTTCATTTCCATAACCACATCGCCATACATTTGAATAAACCGGCGGTATGAGTCCCATGCAAAACGTGAATTGCCTGTTTTAACGGCAAGATTTTCAACTGCTTCATCATTCATTCCAAGATTTAAAACAGTATCCATCATTCCGGGCATTGAAGCGCGGGCACCTGAACGTACTGATAGCAGACATGGATTGTTTTTATCACCGAATTTTGTGTCGGTCAGTTCTTCAACCAAAGCAACTGCTGCTTCAACTTCGGGTTTAATGAGGTCGAAAGTTTTATCTCTTCCTTTTTCATTATATAAGGTACAAACTTCAGTGGTGATAGTAAATCCGGGAGGTACCGGAACACCAATAAGATTCATTTCAGCCAGGTTTGCACCCTTGCCACCCAGAAGGTTTTTCATGTCAGCCTTTCCTTCGGCTCTTCCGGCTCCAAATGTATAAACATGTTTTACCATAAAAAAAATGTTTTAATAGTTATTATTAATAAAGTAATTTTTCAAAATTCGAAGTGCTAAAATAGTGCTATTTTTTCAGATTAGAAATAAATATGACATTTTAGAAGATATGTAAATCCTGATGATAAAGTAAGTTAACATGATTGATGTTCAGCTTTAATTATATGTTTTTTCTTATGATTTATTATGTTCTGCAAGTTGTTTTTTATGGTATAAACTTTCATTGTTTTTAAAATTTTTGCAATTGGTTGATTATTAGAGTTTTATCGTGGAATAAAAGGTTGATGATTTTGATTGTTTTGACAATTTTATTGTACCAAAAAATCCAATAATATGTTATATGTCAGCATATTGTTTAAGAAGGCCGGCTGAATCAGTTAAATATATTTAACGTTGATTTAGTTTCATTAACTCAATTAGTCTGTAATTTTAAACCGGACATTCAGGTAAAAGTGTTTTTTCATAGAAAATAG
>CAZXTX010000219.1:0-5497 GCA_964643695.1 uncultured Mariniphaga sp.
GCGTTCCATGTTACTCTTGCAAGATACTGTTTTGCAGATTCAGGGTCTTTGGCAATTAATCCGGCATACTTATCCCTTTCCGACATCGAAAAATGATACTCTTCCTCAGTTACTTTTCTCATGGGAAGAGAAAGAGTTTCTGATTTGTGTATCAGCCTGACATCCTCATGTCTGTCATTTTTAACTGCTTCATAAGCATCTTCAACGGCAATACAAATTCTCCGTGCCAATTCTTCGGTCTCGGTCAGATTACGCAATTTGGTCATACGTTCCTCTGCCAACTTCCGGTGTAACGGACGCGGTGACTGATCACCGGAAGCACCTCCCCAGCTTATAACTGTTATATCATTTCCGAATCGTTGTTTTAACCGTTCCCGAACGGGATGCCAGAAATCGGCATTTACAGCCGACCTGTGCTCAACCGTTTGTGACGGGCAGGGCACATTAACAGCTATTGCAATCAGATTGCCGGTTTTATCCCAAAAGAAAAGTGTGTTAACATCATGATCCTCCATTCCTTCAAAGTTCATAAAAGAAGGCGAATTGGTATTTCCATACATTTTTGTTGTACCGTCGGCGAAAGAACCGGGAGCATCGGTTTTTTCAGAATAAACCACTCTCCTGTTATAAGCCACTGCCGCGTGACTCAATCCCCAGGTTAAACTTCCCGGTTTTCTGCCGTGCCATGCTTTAATAATTGCATCACTTACCCTTTTTGCAAAAAAATCAATATACTCGTCAACCTGAAGCACACCTTCTTCGGGTATCTGGTATCTGAATGAAAAATTGGAATCATTTTCCAGAACCGGTGCAGTGTGGGTATGTGTGGCACTTAAAAATATTTTGCTTACATCCAGCCCTTTAATTTTTTCACCAACTTCATCACGCACCTTTTTCAGCATTAAATTTGATATGTTAAGTAAATCACAGGACACCATAATTGCAATATCTTCGGAATCCCCGTCTTTTGATTCAAGAACAATTACACCGGCAGTTAAAGGTGTTTCAATTTCGTTTGCTATTCTGAGATGAAACTGGCCCGTAAGTGCAACAGGCAGTTTTGGTGTAATATCTGCCGTTGCTGTACCTATTAATATTTCTCCGGCATCAACTGTTTTAACATTTAAAAATAATGCGGTGACTATTAAAAGTCCGTATTTTACAAAAGAATATATCAGTTTCATATTAAATTATTTTGTACTAAATGTATGGCATAATTTCAATTATCCTCCCGGATGTTCATGTGTTTAATATTATCATTTTTGCTGTACAAAAAAGTTTTAAAACAAGCAAAACCTGACAGACACACTACTCCATTATATCATTTATCAGCTCCAATGTCCTTTCAACCAGTTCCTGTCCGCCCTCAGGTCCGATAAGGGTGCTTGCCGGAACCGCACCATATGCACCACCCCTGATTGACCGTTCGGTGGGAACATAGGAACCGCTGCCTGTAAGCTGAACCAAAAAAGTCTGAATTGCCGGACTCCGGGCTTTTATTCTCATTCCATAGTCAAGATACAATTCAAACGGATTGGTGGCTATTACAACATCGCCAATACGTATAATATGCACTTCAACAGGCATTTTGGGCTGCACCTTCTGAAGCTCATAGCGCTTCAGAACATTTTTACCCCTGTTCATTCTTGTGTGGGCTATTGTAATTTGAGTGTACCACCTTGGTTTTTCCATTAATTCAGGATTTTCTTCAAACTCTTTAAGCATCCTTTTATACTCTTTTTCAAACTCCTCTGCCTCTTTTTGTCCGTCAAGAACATCCTCAGGGCCGATAAGACGCCTCGAAAGTTCAACAACTTCAAGATGGTGTTTTACCACAGGATCCCACTCAATATTATCCTTCATATATGGCAATACAGATATGACTGCATCAGCAATTCTTACTGAAATATCTTTTCTTAAGCCTTCGGTACTGTCTCCTGTTTTTTCCAGTTCGGGAAACATAATTTTCTGCATTCTTGCCTCAGCCTTTTCGCCAATCCTGATATGCGGCGACAAATCACCGGCGGCACTGCACTGAGGCAGAACAAATATATTTTCACCAAGGCGTTTTCGTAATTCAACCCTGGTTTCATGCCAGAAATCTGCACTTATAAGAAACAAGCTTTCGGTAACCTGTGACGGGGACGGCACATTGACAACAACACCCGTAAGGTTTTCCTGCTTGTCCCAGGTATATAAAAGGTTTAAAGAATGATCCTCATGTCCCTCTATATGACTGAAATTTGAATGATTTGTATTTCCGTACATCTGTGATTTTCCTCCAAAATTAGCCTGAAGTCTGTTACGTCCGATAACAGCTTGGCCAAGCCCGTAACTTATGCCACCGGGTTCCCTGCTGTTCCATGCTTTTTTGGCAGCCTCACCTATTTTTTCAGAAATATACTGAATACACTCTGCCGGAGACATCACATCCAGCTCTACACCGTAAAGTTCCTGAGAACTTGTGGCAGTATGACAATATGGTGCAGTATGGGTATGGGTTGCATTGATAACAATTTTATCAGCAAAAACTTCAGGAAGTTTTGCAGTAATTTCTTTTCGAATTGAATTTCTGAGATTGTTTTCTGAATCATCCCTCGTACCATCACTGATACCAACAAGATCGCAACTAATGAGAAAAACCTTTTCCGAAGACCCGTCATTGCCTGATTCAATGGCAAGAATCGTTGCAGTTATCGGATCCAAAATCCCTTCAGAAACTCTTGCATGAAACTGACCCGAAATAAGAACAGGTTTATCCGGAGTAATATCGGCTTGTGCCCAGCCGATTTTTAAATTGGCTGATTTGTTAACAGTAACAGTAGTCGTATTTCCTTCTGTTTTAGTGTTACCGTAACTTTTATTAATAGTCACTGCTGATAAAATTATCAATAATGAAAATAGAAGTTTAAATTTTTTCATAGCCTTTCAATTTATTATTTAAAAACATACGAGAATTACAAAATTTTATGTAGTTAATCTATCAAAATCACATTTTCAGAATATCTCAATTGTATCTGTTAATCTTATATCTTCCGATGATGCACCTATCATTATGTCAAATTCCCCTGGTTCAACGATATACTTCATATCTTTATCCCAAAGCCCAAGTTCTTTGCATGGAATTATAAAATCTATATCCAAGGTTTCACCGGGTTTGATATTTATTTTTTTAAAACTTTTTAATACTTTAACAGGTGTGGTAACAGAGCTGATTTTATCATTAATATAAACCTGTACAATTTCTTTTCCTTCCAGTTTTCCCGTATTTTTTATTGTGACAGACAACTCTATATTATCACTTTCAGTTAATCGCTTTTGTTTAATTTTTAAGTCGGAATATTCAAAAGCAGAATAGCTTAATCCGTAACCGAAAGGAAATAGTGGTTCCGTTGATGAAAAAACATAGTCCCTGCCCGGTTTTTCAGGAGTTCCCGGACTATGGTAATAACCTCTTCCTGTAGGCTTATAATTATAAAATACCGGAATATGCCCGACACTCTGAGGTACTGATACCGTAAGTTTTCCGGAAGGATTAACTTTTCCAAATAAAATTTCAGCTACGGCATTTCCGCCCTCTGAACCGGGGTACCATGCTTCAAGAATTGCAGGGATATTTTCTTTTTCCCATTTGATGGCATACGGACGACCATGAACCATGATCATAATAATTGGTTTGCCGGTTTTATGAATTTCCTTTATCAAATCCTGCTGAACTCCGGGCGGAGTCAGGTCAGACCTGTCATAACCTTCTCCTGAAGTCGGATAAGCTCCCTGATCTGCTAATTCTCCCCATCCTGTTCCGGCAAGCGACATACTGGTTCCGCCTATAACAAGAACAACAATATCACTTTTTTTTGCTGCCTTAACAGCTTCTTTAAATCCGTCTTTACTCAAATCGGTAATTCCACAGCCTTTTGCATAATTTATAGTTACCCTGCCCTGGGTAATTCTATTTATTCCTTCAAGTATTGTAACACCCGTTTTATTGTCTTTTGATATACTATAATCTCCGTACTGAACCTGGTTTGCATTAGGACCAATAACTGCAATTGATTTTATTTCCGATAAATTTAAAGGCAATAAATTATTTTCATTTTTTAATAATATTATTGATTCTTCTGCAACTTCCCTGACTAATTGCTTTGACTCCTCAGTATTAACCAATTGCGATAAATTTTCAGACACCTTGTATGGCTTATCAAATAAACCGGCTTTAAATTTAACTGTCAGAATATTTGTAACAGCTTCATTAACCAAAGCTTCAATTTCTTTATCCTGTTTAGCCAGTTCAATTAATTCAGAATAGGCATAATTACTCCCTTCCTGATCTACACCGGCTTTAAGTGCAATTATTGCAGTTTCGGCCTTGGTGGAAGTGAGTTTATGTCTTGTCTGCAACATATTGACAGCACCGTAATCGGCAAAAACATATCCTTCAAAACCGTACTCATTTCTAAGTATATCTCTAAGAAGAGTTTTATTTGCATGAACCGGAATTCCGTTTACTTCATTATAAGCAGGCATAATAGAATATACATTTACTTCTTTAACAGCTTTTTCAAAAGGATACAAATGGATATCTCTAAGGTCTCTTGGCCCTGTTTCAACCGGAGCTATATTAATGCCTGCAATCGGAGTGGAATAACCTACATAATGTTTTGCCGTGGCGATTATGTGATTATCAGGAATATGACTTTTGGTTATTTCCGGCTTTCCCTGTAGTCCGATTATAAAAGCTTTTCCCATTTCAGCCACATGAAAAGGATCCTCGCCAAAACACTCTTCAACACGCCCGTATCTTGGATCTCTTGCAATATCAAAAAGAGGTGCAAAAAACTGGTCACATCCTGTCAGTTTTGCTTCTCCGGCCATTAATTCAGCCATTTTTGTTATCAGTCCGGTATTCCATGTACTGCCCTGACCGATTGTTTGAGGAAAAATTGTTGCATCGTAGGCTAATTGTCCGTGAATACCTCCCAAATCTACCTGAATAGCAGGAATTCCAAGTCTGGTTTTATTTCTCAGATAGTTGTCAGCAGCTTCAGAAAATTTTGCTATGTCTGCAACATTAACAGGTTGATTTGTTAATTCATTCCATCTTGGCGGATCGAGACATCCTATACTTTCCCCGTTGAACAACTTTTCAAGTGATTCTTCGGTAATGTTTCCGTCATTATCCTGTTTAAGTTCTGCCAGACTGACTTTCAGCATTTGTTGAATTTTCTCTTCAATAGTCATCCTCCCGACAAGATCTTTTACCCTCTCGTCTGTACTTAACTCTGAATTCTGATAAGGAAGTTTCTGTTTGTCAGGGAATACCGATTTCGCCGGTATTACATCACCTGACAATAGGCTGTTTGCATAAACATCAGTATTTAAAAGTGTAAAATTTATTAAACAAAAGAATGACAATAAAAGTATTTTTTGCATCTCAGCTTGTTTTATAAAGTCTGAATCAGATAATACATTGACTGAAATTCCTTGCCAATTTCAA
>CAZXTX010000220.1:0-5447 GCA_964643695.1 uncultured Mariniphaga sp.
ATCAGACAGTGGCAGCAGTTGTAATGTGGACAGCCACTGTTTTTCTGGTCAGATACAAAAAGAATTTCTGGATTACGTTTATTCCGGCTCTGTTTATGACCGCTGTTGTTTCAACTTATATATTCCTGGCTCCCGAAGGGTTTCATCTTTCAAAGGAAATTTCATATTCGGTGGGAATTGGTGTCACAATTGTTTCATTAGTAGTATTTGGAATTTTTTATAAGAAACAAAGAAGTTCAAACAATAAAAAAACCAGTAATGTTTATTAACTTAAATCAATAATTTATGAAAAATATGATGCATATTATTAATTCTGTACATTACAGAAACAAATTCAATCCTGTTTTAACTCAACACTAAAATCTTTATGCCTATGATAAATAACTAATTATCCTTTTTGTATAATGAATTATGTATTTGATTTTTTTTAATAATTAAAATTAAAAATTTATGAAAAAGAAACAATTAAAAGGATTTATATCCTATTTCTTACTAATAATCTTTATAATCTTTTCAACAGAAGCATGGGCACAGAAAAAAACAGTAACCGGAACAATTGTTGATGCCAATAACATTCCGATTATTGGAGCCAATATTGTTGAAAAAGGAACTACAAACGGCATTGTAACTAACAATGAAGGATTCTATTCTTTAAATGTTGATAATAATGCAACACTTCAAATTTCTTTTATAGGGTATTTAGCCCAGGAAATTAGCGTTACCGGAAGAACAACTGTGGACATTACACTACAGGAAGACGTACAGTCTCTTGATGAAGTTATAATAGTTGGTTATGGTTCTTTAAGAAGAGCTAACCTGACAGGTGCTGTTTCTACGGTTTCATTACCACAAATGGAAAAACGCACAGTAGCTCAAACTTCTTTGGCACTGCAAGGACTGGTGCCGGGGGTAACTGTTACTCAGCGCAGCGGAAAACCTGGCGGAGATGGTGGAACAGTCCGAATTAGGGGTAACACTACAATAGGTAACAATAATCCACTGGTTCTGATTGATGGTGTGGAATCAACTTTAAACTCAATTAATCCCGAAAGCATTGAATCAATTTCTGTACTTAAGGATGCTGCTTCATCTGCAATCTATGGAAACCGTGCAGCTAACGGAGTCATCCTAATTACCACAAAACGTGCTGAAAGCGGTAAAGTCTCTGTAACATACAACAGTTATGTTGCAAAGGGAATCCCCACTAATGTCCCAAAATATGTTGGTGCTGTTGATTTCATGAAATATATTTCCATTGCTAAACGTGCCGTAGGTATGACTCCAGAATATTCTGAAGATTATATCAAAGAATATGAAGCAGGAGTTGCCAGAAACGATCCAAATTATCCGGATGTTGACTGGTTTGATGCAACAGCAACAAATAATGCTTTAATGACAAACCATTTTATTACGGTAAGCTTGGGAACTTCTCAACTTAAGTCAATGACTCAGGTAGGTTATTTGTCACAAAATGGTATAACTGAAAATACTAATTTTAAAAAATATACATTAAGGTCAAACAATGACTATCAGGTATCTTCAAAGTTTGCTTTAAGTTCTGATATCTCAATTCTTTACACTGAAGCTAAAGAACCCACCAAACTCGGTAATGGGTTTAATTTTGTGGGAAGAATTCCTGCTAATCAGGCTGCTTACCTTGCTGATGGGCGGTATGGGCCGGGATGGCAGGGTATAAATCCTGTTGCATATTACAAAGATGGAGGTATTATCACTAATACCACTCCTTCAGGAATTTTAAATTTTAGTGCAACTTATAATCCTGTAAAAGATATTGAAGTACAGGGACAATATGCTCTTAATTACTGGGAAGACTTAACTTCAAACTGGAATAAACTTGTACAATTATATTTAAATGACGGTACACCTGATCCTCAAACACAATCAAAGTCAACTCTTACCGAAACCGCAGGCCGCAGTCTCCGGAATCTGCTTGTTGGCAGAGTTACATACACAAAATCTTTACTTGATGCACATAACTTTAAAATTATGGCAGGTTATCAGCAAGAAAGTTTTTGGAATAAATGGCACTCAGGATATCGTGAAGTTTTCCCATTTCCTGATTATCCCGTGTTAAATGCAGGAGAACAGGAAAATCAAAAATCAAACGGCTCTGCTTCGGATTATGCACTTCAGGCCATATTCGGACGGTTCAATTATGATTACAAAGGAAAGTATCTGTTTGAAGCTAATTTGCGTTATGACGGATCTTCACGCTTTGCTGAAGGATACAGATGGGGAATGTTTCCTTCAATATCTGCCGGATGGAGAATTAGTGAAGAAGATTTCTGGTCAGACTTAAAAGATGTTATCAATAATTTTAAACTTCGTGCCTCATGGGGCCAGCTTGGAAATCAAAATACTCTTAGTGGCTTTTATCCTGCTCAATCAACAGTAAATATTGGTACAAATTATATTTTTGACAAAAATATCAGTTCCGGTGCGGCAATCACTGCAATGGCTAATTCAATAATTAGCTGGGAAACAACCACAATGAGTAATATTGCAGTAGAATTTAATCTTTTAAGAAAAATTGACTTTACAGCCGAATACTATCACAGAGTAACAGACGATATACTTCTTACTCTTAATATACCTCTGATTATAGGGCTTTCTGCTCCTTCACAAAATGCAGGAAAAGTAGAAAACAAAGGGTGGGAAATTTCAACTTCCTATAATGACAAATTTGGTGATTTTAACTTTAGTGCCAGCTTCAATATTTCAGATGTAAAAAACAAAGTTCTTGATTTAAAAGGTATAAATGAAACCGGTCTCACCGTTAATCGTGAAGGTTATCCTATGGGATCTCTTTTTGGATATGAAGCTGATGGTTATATTGTACCCGAAGATTATGACAGTGGTGGTAACTACACCGGTCCAACACAAATTGGAAATTTTGGGCCCGGTGATATAAAATATAAAGACCAGCTTACCATAGATACTGACGGAGATGGTGTTCCTGATAAAGCAGATGGTGTTATAAATACTTCTGACATGGTAATAATTGGAAGTACAATTCCCCGTTATACTTTTGGTATAAATCTGTATGGCGAATATAAGGGATTCGATCTGAACCTGCTTTTTCAGGGTGTTGGTAAAGCTGACGGCTATGTGTGGGGACATTCAATAGGTTCTTTCTACGAAGGGGGTTCAATGCCGGAAATAGGAAAAGATTACTGGACTCCGGAAAACAGGAATGCACAATTTCCAAGATTAGCTTTCAATAACAGTAATAATCAACAAAACTCTTCATTTTGGGTAAAAAATGCAGCTTACCTGCGTTTAAAAAACGTTCAGTTAGGTTACAATATTCCAAAAAGTTTAACAACAAAAATTGGTATTTCAAACGTTCGGTTTTATGTAAGTACTGATAATGTTGTAACTTTCTCCAAGTTCTGGAAATATTTTGATGTTGAAGCACCGGTGCTGTCGGGATATTCAAATTTTTATCCAATAATGCGTACAACCAGTATTGGTATTGATGTGAAATTTTAACATGTAAATACTTTAATTATGAAAAAATATATTGTTTATATAATCAGCTCAATATTCCTGATGTCTTGCAGTGATTTTCTTGACAAAGCACCACTTGACTCACCTTCCGATAAAACTTTCCTCGCAAATGAAAAAGAAATAGAAATGGCTGTAACAGGTTGTTACACTAATCTGTGGACTGACTGGGAAGGAATGGCTTTCTTTTTAGCTTTTGAAGAATTATCAGACAACGGATGGGACCGTAATACAAACGATGTTCAAAAATTATCACAGGGAGCAAACGATTCACAAAGCTCATTTGCCCAAACAGTATGGCAAACATGCTACAGCGGTATCACAAGATGCAATTATCTGATAAACAATTTATCTAAAGTTGAAGGAATTGTAGATGGGCAAGTATTGGCTCAGGCTAAAGCAGAAGCTCAATTTTTAAGAGCTTATTATTACACTTATCTAATTGATTTATACGGCGATGTACCATTAATTCTGGAAACAATCACCCTTGATGAAGCAAATATTCCACGCTCTTCAAAAGAAGATGTACTTATGCAAATATTCAAGGACTATGATGATGCAGCCGCAATTTTACCACTGGAAAGTAAACCAACCTCAGGACGTCCTTCCAAATTATCAGCACTTGCTTTAAAATCAAGAATTGCATTGTATAATGAAAAATGGGATGTGGCTATTAGTACTGCTTCAGAAGTAATGCAACATGAAGGTTCAGTAATTAGTTTGGATCCTAATTTCCCCAACCTCTATACTTATCCTGGTCAAAACTCCAAAGAAATTATTTTTTCAATCCAGTATCTTTTTGGGTTTAAGGTTCATCCTATTTTCAGGTTATTTGGAGGCAGAAATGGCGGAGGACATGCTAACAAGGTGCCATCTTACCAGTTAGTTGATTCTTATGAATGTATTGACGGACTACAAATTGACAAATCTCCCCTTTATAATCCGGCAAAACCATGGGATAACAGAGACCCCAGACTGGCATGGACTTTTGCACTGCCCTCTTCAGGGTATTCTGACTGGCAAAATGAGCCGGGATGTTTTTTTCAGGGATTTCAGTTTGAAACACACAGAGACAGTATAAAATGCTGGAATTATCATACAAATCCTCCAACCCGTATAGACAATCAGGATGCACTGAATGCCTATGCTTCTTTTACCGGGATTAACTGGCGTAAATTTGTAAATAATGAAAATTATGGTGATGTAAATAATTGTGACAATAACATTATTGTAATACGTTATGCGGAAGTTTTATTAACATATGCAGAAGCAAAAGTAAAATCAGGCAGTGTTGATGCTTCAGTTTACTCGGCTTTAAATAAAGTTCGTTTACGCGCAGGAATGCCGGAAATTGAAGAAATGAACGCTGATGACCTCTTTTATGCAATTGCCAGAGAACGCAGATATGAATTATCAGGCGAAGGTCAAAGACTGTCAGACATCAGACGCTGGAAAATAGCAGAAAAGGTAATGAATGGATTTTTACTTGGCAGAATGCAAAAATCTTATCCAACAAAAGCACCTGTTATGGATAAATGGGGTGTTCCTGACTATGATGCTGCCGGAATACCTGTTGCTTCTGATGTTAATGACCCAAATGTTTCAATGAGAACTGTTGATAAAAGGGTATTCAACTCCAATAAAGATTATTTATGGCCAATTCCGTATATTGAAAGAAAAACTAATCCAAGTTTAAGCCAAAACTCAAATTGGGATTAAATAATTAAAAAAAACAAGTTGATTGTAAGGCAATTACAATCAACTTGTTTTAAACTAAATTAATATGAAGAGAGTTTTATTTTTTTTATTGTTATTTGTTGTATCCGGTTATTTAAATGCCAGTTCAACAAGCAAGCCCAAAGAATATGACATTGTCATATATGGCGGAACATCTGCCGGAATTTCGGCTGCCATTCAAA
>CAZXTX010000221.1:0-5373 GCA_964643695.1 uncultured Mariniphaga sp.
ACTTCTCCATTATAAGCAAATTGTGTGTCTGCTGACAAACAAGAGGGATTAAACACGAAATCTTTTAAAAATTCAGCAATTTTGATAAAATGAAAAAAACCAAATTATTACTAATCAGATTTAAAAACTCAATTACAAGATATAATATTGAATCTTTCAGAGGAGCCGTAATCAATGAGTTAAAAGACAAGGATATACTATTTCACAATCATCTGCCAGATGAAAGCGGATACCGCTATTCATACCCTCTAATTCAGTACAAAAGGATAAATCAGAAAGCTGCCATTCTCTGCATTGATACCGGGACAGATACAATTGGTAAATTTTTCTTCGATTCAGATTTAGAACTGAAAATCGGCGATAAAACAGAGAAGTTTGAGATTGATAATATCAAAGCCTATCATCACCTGATTCAGCTATGGGATTCTAAATTCCGTTATTCCGTCCGTAATTGGCTGGCTCTCAATCAGGAAAACTACGAGCTTTACAACCAGATGGAAAGTGTAGCTGAAAAGTCGGCCTTCCTTGAAAAAATTCTTACCGGCAATATACTTTCTTTTGCCAAGGGCCTTAATATATTCTTCGACAAACAGGTCGAGTGTAAAATCACACAACTCAGTGAACCGCAAACCACACGCTATAAAGGTACGATAATGACTATTTTCGATGCCGAATTCAGCAGCAACGTTTCCATACCCGATTTTGCCGGATTGGGCAAGGGCGTAAGTATTGGTTATGGCACCACCACACGAAAAAGAGAAGAAAAAAACAAATAATATAATTAAAATAATGCTTATGGAAAACAGAAAATTCTATTTGTATGGCGCGGCTATACAAGGCATACAATCTTTTATACTTCAAACTGATGAACTAAAAGATATAGTTGGTGCCAGTGAGTTAATAGAGGATATATGTACTAAAGCTTTTGACGAGTATGGACAAAATGAAAATCAAACTATCGTTAAAGCTGCTGGAAACATAAAGTACATATTCACTGTAAAAAAAGAATGTGAAAAAGCTGTACTTGAATTTCCTAAAAAAGTAATGGAAATGGCACCCGGAATTACGGTTAGTCAGGCTGTAGTAAGCTATGAGAACGAAAACGATTTTGGTAAAGCGGTAGATGAATTAGAAAAACATTTAAAAGCCCAACGCAACAAGCAACAAACTACCACACACAGTTTTATGGGCATGCGCAAATCCAGACAAACAGGATTACCGGTGATTGAAAAGTTTAAAGGTGAATTTGTTGATGCTGGAACAAAAGCAAAAAAAGAAGTAACAGATTCCAAAAACAACAAACTAAGTGAAATCTGTTTTGGTGATACAAATATCGACAAAAAAGTAGTTACCGAAATTGAGAAATTTACGTCCAAGAACGATTGGATTGCAATTATTCATGCAGACGGAAATGGTTTAGGGCAAGTAGTACAAAAAGTCGGACAGAATAAAAAAGACTTCAGAGAGTTTTCATTAAAACTTGACGAGGCAACGAAAAATGCTGCTCAAAAAGCTTTTGAAGAAATTTCTAAACATTATGATTTTAAAGATCTTATCCCTATTCGTCCTGTAGTTTTAGGTGGTGATGACTTTACTGTTATATGTCGAGCTGATTTTGCAGTAGAATATACACAGAAATTCTTAGATGCATTTGAAAAGGAAACTCAGAGTAGATTGGCTTCATTATTAACTGAGAATAATGTATTTAAGGACAATGCAAATAAATTAACCGCTTGCGCAGGCATTGCATTAATTAAATCATCTTATCCTTTTCATTATGGTTATCGTTTGGCTGAATCCTTATGTAAGGAAGCTAAAAATGAGGCAAAGGCAGGAAAAGAAAAAAATGAATTAACGCCATCTTGTTTGATTTTCCATAAAGTACAAGATAGTTTTGTGGAAGACTATAAAGATATCATTTCACGTGAATTGACTGCAGCAAATGGTGATTCATTTAAGTATGGACCTTACTATCTGCAATCAAATACAATTAAGCCAACTGTAGATGATTTAATTGATAACGTAAAATTACTTGATGGTAAAGAAGGTAATGCTGTAAAATCACATTTACGTGAGTGGTTAAGCGATATGACTTACGATGTGGAAATTGCGAAACAAAAATTAGACAGATTGAAGTCAAATATTAAAGATAAGAAAGAATTAAAAGAGTTGGTCAACAAGTCAACTAAAAGTAACCGCATTGCAGCATACGACATTCTTTCTCTGCATTCCATTATGTATAATCAAACCAAGGAGGAAAATAACCATGATTAATATTCATTATAAAATAGAGTTTTTTGATGCGTGGCATACCGGTTCCGGTTTAGCAGCCGGAGCCGATGTGGACGCTCTGGTTATTAAGGACAAAAACAATCTACCTTATATACCAGGGAAAACAATCAAAGGGCTTGTTCGTGAAGCTTTAGAAGAAATTCTCAAATTTAAAAGCATTGATAAAACTTCCATCATAAAAGAGAATTTTGGGATATTCATAGAAGAAAAAAAGGAAAAAACCGATAGCGAAGGTAATACAAAAGAAATGATTCGCGGAAATATATTTTTCACAAATGCACATTTGTCTAAAGAACTTTCAGATGCAATCGCAAAAGATAAGAACTTATACCGCTTTATGTATCGTTCTGTATCTTCTACTGCAATAGATGAAAACTCAGGAGTTGCAAAAAAGCACAGTTTACGCAGAGTAGAAACAACTATTCCATGCGAACTTTATGGTGAAATTTTAAATATTCACAAAGACTTAGCAGAGGATGTAGTGGACGCTCTTAGTTTTATAAAACGACTTGGTGTGAGTCGCAACAGAGGTTTGGGACGTTGTCAAATAACAGTAGTAGGAAAGGAGGATAGTAAATGAAAACTATACAATTTAAATTAACGATGCTTTCTGATGTAATATTAAGTCAAAATTCAGGGACTAAGGGAAATAAGCAAACACTTGATTTTATTCCCGGTGCAAATTTTCTTGGTATTGTTGCAAAGGAATACGATAGTTTTGGAGATGATACAAACACTGTATTTCACAGTTCAAAGGTGCGGTTTGGTGATGCTCATCCAATAATAAATAATTTCCGAGCAATCCGTAAACCGGCTGCATTGCATACACACAAAAATGACAAAGAAAACAAAGATGTTTATGTGCACCACTTGATTAATAATTTTGATAAAGTAAAAGATTTACAACTCAAACAAGCACGTGATGATTTTTATGCTTTTGAAGATGAAGAGGTAAAAGAATATAAAGCCAACGTAAACTTTGCCATAAAATCAGCTTACGACAGAGATAAAAGACGTTCGAAAGATGAACAAATGTACGGTTATCAATCCATAGAAGCCGGTTCAGAATATTGTTTTGAACTAAATATTGACGATGATGTGGACAGTTCAGTAGTTGAACAAATTAAGCAAGCTCTGATCGGGAAACACACCGTCGGACGATCTCGTACTGCTCAATATGGTTTAGTTGAAATTGAGGAAAACTCTTTTAATCAGGCAAAATCAAATTTCAAAACCAACGGCGACATTGTGATATATGCCGAATCAAGATTAATATTTACGGATAAGTTTGGCAATTTGAGCTTTATTCCACAAGCAAAAGATTTTGGTGTAGAAGGTGGCGAAACAGATTGGAATAAATCACAAATCCGAACTTTTGCTTACACACCCTGGAACTTCACACGCTCCGCTTTTGACCCTGAGCGAAAAGGGATAGAAAAAGGTAGTGTTATTGTTATTTCAGGAGGAACTCTTGCAAAAGAAAATGAGTTCGTTGGACTTTATCAAAATGAAGGATTTGGAAAAGTTATTTTCAATCCGAATTTCTTTATTGCTGATGCAGAGGGAAAAAGTAAATTAAATTTTCCAAAATCTGAAAAGGAAAATTCAGATAATAAAAATACAGATAATACACCGGATTATAGCAACTCACCGGACAAAACACTTCAATTTCTTGCAAAAGCACAAAAAAGAGAAAAAGAAGAAAGAGATGTTTATAATCGGGTTAATAAGTTCGTGGTAGCACACAAAGGAAAATTCACAGGCGAACGATTTGCTTCGCAATGGGGAACAATTCGAAGTTTAGCCATGCAATATCCTAAGAAAGATGATTTGGAAAAAGAGCTATTCACAAAAAAAACTACCAGAAATGGAAAAGAAGTGAGCAATGCTTATCTGACTCATGGCGTAGCGAAAGAAAAGTGGGATGAACGAGGAAGAAGAAAAGCTTTACAAGAATTTTTTGATGCTACACCTAATCATATGATTCAATTTGCAATGATTAACCTGGCTGCCGAAATGGCAAAAAAATCGGAGGGAAAATAATATGGAACAAAAAAATTATAGATATAGAAATTTAGCTCGTGTAATTATTGAAGCTGTCAGCCCTATTGCAGTCGGTTCGGGCGATAAGGATTTTATTACCGATGCGCCGATTCTGAAAGATGTAAATGAACTGCCTTATATTCCGGGGACTTCTATTGCAGGAGTTATTCGTCATGCAATTGGTCACAGCGAGGTAAATAAGTTTTTTGGTTATAATGACAGAAATAAATCAGAAAACAGTTTAGGTTCTAATATCATTTTCAGCAATGCTCTAATGGTAGGACATAGCGGAAAAGTTATTGAAGGAATATCAGACATAGATTTCTCAGATGATTTTTATAAAAACTTTACAGCTTTACCCATTCGTCAGCACAATAGTATTGATTCCAAAGGAACTGTAAAAAAGACAGGAAAATTTGATGAACAAGTTGCGTACAAAGGATGCAGATTCTGTTTTGAAATTGAGATACTTTCCGAAACTGAAAAAGATTCAAACTTTAAGGAAATAATCCAAACGCTTCAAACCGGTGAATTACGCTTTGGTGGCGGCACTCGCACCGGCTTTGGTGAAATTAAGATTGTTTCTTTACATTTACGAGAATTAGATTTAACAAAAGAATCGGACGTACAAGCCTATATCAAAAAAAGTTCGAGTTTGAATGAGGATAAATTTTGGACAAACGAATCTAAAACAGATCTTGATAATCTCAATAACAGTGCTGGTAATTGGACAAAATACGAGCTTAAACTCAAACCGGATAATTTCTTTCTTTTTGGTTCCGGCTTTGGTTCGGATGATGCCGATATGACACCTGTATATGAGTCAATAATTACGTGGAATGATAATAACACACCTAAATTTGAAAAAGAAAATGTACTTATCCCTGCAACTTCTGTAAAAGGTGCTATTTCACATAGAGTAGCTTTTCATTATAACCGATTGATCAAAGTATTTGCTGATAAACTCCCAAAAAATGACTTTGATAAGCACGTTGGCGAAAACAATATCGCAGTAAAGGAACTTTTTGGAACAAGCGG
>CAZXTX010000222.1:0-5373 GCA_964643695.1 uncultured Mariniphaga sp.
AAATGTTTCATTTTATATGGTTTTTGATATGAAACATTAAAAATACGAATTTCAGACAATTGTTTTCTGTTGTTTGTGATGTTTTAATGAGTTATGTTTTTCAACCAACAAATTATTTCTTATTTATCATAAATTTCACATCCACTCCCAGATGATCGGAAAGGTGACCATTGCACTCTTTTTTAATTTTATTCGATATATATTCTTTTATCTGTGTTTTATTCTTGTTTAATTGCTTTAAATGCACAAAAACAGGATTATTCAATAAGCTTTCTATTGCTTCAAAATCCAGTTCAGGGAAAGGAAACGGACGACGTTTCATCCGGGAAAAATCAATAATAATATCGTGAGATTCGGCCGGTTTTTGTACAAAAATACAGTCGTATCTTCCTTCATCAAGATCTTTTACATCATTTGTATCGTCACTGCAATAACAGATGTTCGTTCCGGGATTGATGTATCTGTTTTCCGGTTCGCAACCTTTTGTCGGCATATTGGTACCGCCTTTTTTTCCTCCTTTGATTTTCCACAAATCTTCCAAAGAAATTTTTGAACCATTTTTTAGGGTGATATTTGAAAAGAGTCCTGCCATCATTTCATAAGCTCTGCCATTAACCTCACTTCGCCCGGGATTGATATTCATATCTCCGGCAACAATCACAATGTGTTTTGGATTATGGGTTTCTTTAATAAAATCTACTAGCTCTTGAAGCTGCCTTAACTGAATATTTCTTCTTTTAATCGGATAAAAATCACTTGAGCCATAAAACAAATGTGTAGAGTAAAGGTCAATTTTGCCAATTCCAAGATCAACCGTAGTTAATAAAACACCTTTGTTTGAATACGAATCAAGAGAATACGAGGGGCCCTTTTCTACAAAACGACGTCTTTTGTAGGACAATTGAAATTTTGAGAGGGTATATAAACCGCTGCTGATGTCAGCAAAATCCCATTCAGGTCCCATGGCATCATAAGGAAAACGTTGGTTTTTTATAATTTTTTGGTATTTTTCGTCAAAAACTTCACACAAAGCTGCAATATCATACTTCGAATTTTTAATTTCTTTTCCAATAAGATCTGCTCTGAGAGATCGCCAGGGAGTTCCACCAAAATGTTGAAATCCATGAATCAACCATGTATTATAGAAAAGGAATGAAATTTCTTTACTAGTACTTATGCCCTTATGCCGATCAGTAATTTTCCGATAAGAGATACCAGAATCAGATAGATTTATCTGCCGATGTTGATTTGCCAGAGACCTGACACTGGTTACCGGAGTGCGATCATCCATCCATTGGGCAATCTCGCGAAATGATTTTTTGGTTGCCATAATTTTAGTTGTTTTACGGTTATTGCTTTAGGCCAGGCAATTTCCAATACCATATATCGCCTGATTTTTGTAGAGACTCTTCAGTAAAGCTTATTATTGGTAATGAATAACCATTAATCTTGATAAAAAAACTCCTTCCTAGTTTGGTGATTGGTTCATGATATCCAGGTAGTCGGATTTTTACATATTTTAAAGAGCTTAGTCTTTTTGCCCCCATTACATCCAAAACGAATTCTCCATTTTCTTCGTTCACTTCATGGTAACCCCATCCGAAATCAAAATAAAGAGTACTAAAAAAGAGATAAGGTCGTGAAGGACCTGCATAATGGTCATTATCAACTTTTATAGTAATAACATCAACCCAGAGCACATCTGACAACCCACGTAAACTTTTCAATGGTACAAATGGATACTTTTCTTTGAGTTCCCTTAATGAAGAAACTTTTTCATCCATTCCTTCGATATGTTCTCTCAACTTGAAATTCAATTGAACATCAATTCTCTTCTTTAGCTCTTTAAAATATTGTTCTGCTCCCTTTTTATTAGGGTGGGCTACATAGGCATTTTCACAGGATAACATACTAAATTCTTTAATTTGTTCGTTTAATTTAACTTGATCATATTCAGTGCCATAACGTTCCTTAATATACTCTTTGAACTGTTTTTGTATATTAACCTGATATTCATAATAGGTAAACAATTGAATTAATTTCTGTTTTTGATGAATGGACTGACAATAAGGCGCTCTAAAAGCCGATACTCTTTTATCTTCATCTTTTAGTGTAGAAATCATTTGATTTGCAGTAAACATGGCATTCGAGCTTCCGATTCCTGATGGGCAAAATATAATCGGAAGGGTGGATGACCCTCTGTCGTTATTAAAGTTTGCTATTTGTTCTCTGAATTTTGAAAGAATTCTTTGATGAAAAATTTTTCCTTGATTTAGGATTCTTTCAGCATTAAATCTATAATAAATAGGACCAAGTAATTTTTCTTTTAATGTAAGATGATTTAAAACCGGTGCTAAAGAGGCAAAAGAAGTAGGGTCAGCTGGACTAAATTCATCAAAGGGATTTGATTCATTACTGAGAGCAGGATAATATCCTGTATAGATTATAATTGCATTTGGACATTTTTTTCTGGCTTCTCTTAGTAACACAATAAGCTTGTTACTTGCAATTTCATCAATTAATCTTAATCCTTCATTGAAATCGCTTACGCTATCTGCAGATTTCATAATTCCAACATCATTGGGGCCGCCATTGATAAGTAATAGGTCGATCGTATTGCCGTTTTTTAAATTATCCAATTGTTTTAAAACCGTGGGGAAATCATCGGGTATTTCTCCATAAAACCTATCAAATGCTTCTTTATCTATCTCTTCTTCTCTGGACAATATTGTTTTCTGGGATTTTTGATTTGAAGTTCCAATAATCGCACCTGAATGGGCTTGAAAATCAGCCACATCAAAATCCTTAACTTTTCCCTTATTCTGAAGCCATTCCACAACTTTGAAAAAAAACTTCTCTTGACCTTCAAAATGATCGGTGTTAAGCGGTGACATTAATCCCTGTCCCCACATTACTGAGTCTCCTACTGCCGCTATTCTCATGTTTATATTTTTTAAAATTTTCAATTAAATTTAATATCACTGACTTGTCTGTTTGTCTTTTGTCAGTATCTTTGAATGTCCATTCATCGGCTCCCATACCGGCAATTAAAATGGTGTCATTTTTATCTGCAATTAACAGAGCTCTATTCAGAGCTTCTCTACGTGAGGGAATTTCCAGTGCACCCGGACAACCTTCCAGAATTGATTTTCGAATAGTAGCCGGATCTTCAGTACGAGGATTATCATTGGTTACAATGATTTTATCTGAGAGCCGATTTACCACTTTACCCATAACTGTACGTTTCCCCGGATCCCTGTCGCCACCGCATCCCAACACAGTAATTATTTTACCATTGCAGTTTTGTTTTAACTTTTTCAAAACAAAGTTTAATCCGTCGGGATTGTGGGCGTAATCAATAAAAATGTTTATTCCCAAAGAATTTTCCACTCTTTCCATCCTTCCGGGAAGCGGGAATATGTTAACATTATCATATACATTAATACCCAATAAAGATTCTGAAATATATCCGGCACAATTAAAATTCTCCGGAATAATTGCAGGGGAAAGTGTTTTGTTCTGAACCTTATCATCGTAAAGAATTATTCTGTTGTTGTTTTTCTCTGAAAGTTCCAGGAATCTTGAAGTATTCGGGATATTTTTATTAATAATCATGGTACCTTCAGGTTTTAAACACTTTTGAAACAGTCTGAATTTTGTTTCAAAATATTCATCCATTGAAGAATGAATATCCAGATGATCTCTGCCAAATGAGGTAAATGCCACTGTATCCAGCCGGATTCCATGCCATTCATCTGCCAGAAGTGAAATACTGTATGCTTCCATCAGAACAACAGCATCTTTGCCCGGAGACAGCTGACTTATGACTTTTCTGATACTTCCCTGTTCACGACACCAGAACATTTGAAATTCAGTACCTCCGGGTTCATAAACACCCGCATTGGTAATAGTCCATACTTCTTGCCCCTGTTGTTCAAGAATCTGTCTGGCATAATAGATGGTTGAAGATTTTCCGTTTGTACCTGTAACTGCAGCTAATTTCATTCCGGCAATTCTTTTATTTGGTTTAGCGTATTTTTCTTTCCAATAGGGCTACTTTTGCTTTTAACTGTTTTAGTTCGTTAATAATGTCACCAAATCCGGGTACCATTATTTTAGCTGTACTTGCCGCATCAATTGTAAGAACTGTCTGACCACCAGCATTCAATAATGTGATTTTTCCATTTTGCATGTTTTCGCCATTACCTGTACCGCCCAATGTAATTTGAGAAGAATTTATTTTTTCTACATTGGCATTACCACTTAAAAGCAAATTCTTAGCAACTATTTTTCCCGTTCCACCAACAGTTAGCGTTCCTGCTTTATAAAAAGAAGATTGAACTCCAGCACTCGCCATGTGAAAACCTAATTGGTTAATCAAAATTGCCTGTTTGTTTTCTGAATCAATTATACGAATTGCCTTAATATCCAACGGTGAATTCATTGTTACAGGTTTATTTACCGTTTCGGAAGAAATATTATCAACCTTTAGTTCACCTTTAACCACCACATTGTTGTCATTTAAAATAATGTCACTTTTTGCCATAACTTTTAGTTTAAAATTTTAATATTTGTTTTAATTCAATTTTTGCTCAATGATTTTTTTACTTAGTTCGATACTCTTTTTACGGTTAACCATTTTATCATCAGAAATATCAACCTCCACAGAAAAAATAATGCCTTTGTAAAACACAATCAGTTTGTTTGAATTTTCGTACCAGGTGGCTGCTTCACCTACTTCTGAGATTGATTCGACCTGAAGGTTTTGTATTATTCCGGTTCCCATATGTGTTATGTTCTGGCTGGTTGCGGAATTGCTTTTTTTGTTAGCTTCTTCTTCCAGCTTTTTTGCTGCAGCCTGTTTTTGTTCTGTGGTGAGTGCCCCGTACATTCGTTTAAAACGTTCTATTGTGGTATTTGAAACAGAATGAATGGCTACCTTGTCTTTGTATGGTGCATTTACGGTATGTCCGCCCATTGTTAAAGTGCGGGTCCGGCCATTGTCCCACAGGTAATTGCACTCGCGGGGCGGTTTGTTTGTTCCGCTAAAAGCTGCCTGGAATTTGTTTTCATATTCCTTTTCGGCTTTTGAAGCATCGAAACCACTTATTTCTGCTGCTATTTTTAGGGTGAGCAGTTCATCAAGTCTGCCTGCAAAGTCAGCTGCCTTTAATTCCGGTTCATTTTGTGTTGAAAAAAATATCATGGTCTCTGTCACCTGATGGTTGTTTCCGGTTATTGAAAGGTTAAGACCACATACACAATAAAGAACAAGAAAAATAAATGATTTCATACTATTAAAATTGTTTATTATTAATGGTATAGTATGCCTGCCTGTTGCAGACAGGGAACTCGCATGATTTTAATTATACT
>CAZXTX010000223.1:0-5369 GCA_964643695.1 uncultured Mariniphaga sp.
TAGAACAATTGAGCAGAGCAATAATTGGTCTATTATATTTTTCCAATCGGTATAAAATTTCTTTTATATCTATCTTTGTTCAAATTTTTAAAAATGAAGAAAACAGAAGCGTATTTTCCGCAGTTACAGGACATAACCAAAGCAAAAATAAGGTTGAATGAGATTGCTTTGCATACACCGTTACAAAAAAATCAGGGGTTGTCAGAGAAGTTTGGTGCAAATGTTTTTTTGAAACGTGAAGACTTGCAGTCGGTGCGTTCTTACAAAATCCGCGGGGCGTATAACAAAATTGCACAATTGTCTGATGAAGCTTTGAAAAAAGGTGTAATATGTGCAAGTGCGGGAAATCATGCACAGGGTGTGGCGTTTTCGTGCCGCAAACTCGGAATAAAAGGGAAAATATATATGCCTGCAACCACACCGATGCAAAAAATCAGGCAGGTTGAAATGTTCGGAAAGGGCAATATTGAAGTTGTGCTAACTGGTGACACTTATGATGCTGCTGAAGCTTCGGCTTTGGAAGAGAGCAGAACTTACGGAATTACTTTTATACATCCGTTTGATGATAAACAGATAATAGAGGGACAGGCTACGGTGGGAATTGAAATTTTAGAGGATATTCAGAATCAGCTTGATTATGTTTTCATTCCGGTTGGGGGAGGAGGACTTATAGCCGGAGTAGGTGCATATATGAAGCAAATTAATCCTGATATTAAAATTATAGGAGTTGAACCGAAAGGTGCGGCATCAATGAAAAAATCATTTGATGCAGGAAAAGTAACCGAACTTGATGAGATAGATAAATTTGTTGATGGTGCAGCTGTAAAAAAGGTTGGAACCATCTCTTTTTCAGTATGCCGGAAGGTTGCCGATGATATAGTTGTAATTCCTGAAGGAAAAATTTGTACTAAAATTTTGGAACTGTATGATTATGATGCAATCGTAACCGAGCCCGCTGGTGCACTCTCAATTGCCGCACTGGATTTCTTCAGGGATGAAATTAAAGGGAAAAATGTGGTTTGCATTATTAGCGGAGGCAATAATGACATTACCCGAATGGAAGAGATTAAAGAGCGGTCGTTGCTTTTTGAAGGCCTGAAACATTATTTTATTGTTCGTTTTCCGCAAAGGGCAGGAGCATTACGCACATTTGTTGATTCAGTTTTAGGGCCTTCTGATGATATTACACATTTTGAATATTCTAAAAAAACCAGCCGCGAAAAAGGCCCTGCCGTAATCGGCATTGAATTGAGGAATAAAAAAGATTTTGACGGACTGGTTCGGCGAATGAATGAAAACGGTTTTGTTTTTGAATATTTGAATGAAAAACAGGATTTGTTTCAGTTTTTAGTCTGATTTTTTCGGTTTTTGGAATTAGCAAACATAATTTTAAATTTAATTGCTTAAATCATCTATAATTTTTATTTACTTTTTTCAGGTGTTGAAATATAGAATTATATTTGGCTTTTTATGAACCATAAAAAGTTTTACTGATAACCTTTTGTTCATTCGGATATTAAAATGATAATGTTTATAAGAAAAATAAAAACTGACTTTTAAATTGTTAAAATCAATCTCTGCCAAAAACAAATGCGGATATTTTTGCTAAATATATTGTTAATTTTGATTGCTTTATGTTTTAATTCCTGTTCTTCGGAAAAGCATGATGATAAAACTGCTGAATATAAAAGGGAGTTGGGTGGTTACTTTTATAATATTCGTAAAAGTGAAGATTCTCTTAAAATTGCATTGCAGAGAAGTATTGACAGGAAAGATGATGTATCGGCAATGCTGGCACACAGGCAGCTTGGCATTTTTCAGCGTGAAAATTCCCGTTTTTCAGAAGCCGTGGCAAGTCATCAGAATGAATATGAATTGGCATTAAAGCTTAATGATACCATTGAAATTGTTCAGGCTCTGAATAATCTCGGAACTGATTTTCGTCGTTTGGGAGCATTGTCCGAAGCTGCAGAATATCATTACCGTGCACTTGATTATGCCGAGGAGTTTTCAGGAACTGATACCCCTCGGGGCAAAAAAAACAGGGTGGTTTCATTAAACGGAATTGGAAATGTTAGTCTTTCATTAGGTTTTTTTGACGATGCAAAAATTTATTTTCAGAAAGCCCTTGAAGATGAAATTATTTTGGAAAGCCCTATCGGGCAGGCAATTAATTATGCAAACATAGGTTCAATCTATGAGCAGACCGGCAAAATAGATTCTGCCCGAATGTTTTACGAACTTTCTTTGGAGCAGAATATTTTGGGAAAGTCTGATATGGGTGTCGGATTGTGTTATATTCATTTTGGCAATCTTTACAAAAATGAAGGCAAATATGAAGAGGCAAAGGCTGAATATCAAAAGGCATACGATCTTATGGAAAATATTTCCGACAGATGGCACTGGCTTGAAGCTTGTTTGTCAATTGCTGAAATTCACCTGCTTACAAATAATTTTGGCGGGTTTAACAAATACATAAATCTTGCCGAAGAGACTGCCACCGATATAAAATCACCTGAACACCTGTCGGTTGTTTACAGGCTGAAGCATAATTTTGACATTCAGCAAAAAAATTATTATTCAGCCCTGCAAAATTTTAAATTAAGTATGAACATGCTTGACAGTGTTCAGGGGGTAAAAAAGGGCAGTCAGTACATGGACCTTCGTGTAAATTATGAAAGAAGTAAATACACCCGGAATCTTCAGCAGATTGAAGCCGAAAACAAAGCTGAAAGAGAACGGAAGCAGCTTACTCTTTATGCATTATGGCTTGCGGTTTTTGCCGCAATTTCATTTACTGTGGTACTCTATTATGCGTTTATTCAGCGAACCCGGAGCAATAAAATACTCAGAGAGCTGGAAAAAGCCCGAAGTGATTTCTTTACCGGAATAACTCATGAGTTCAGAACACCTCTGACTGTCATACTCGGACTTGCCGAAAATATTAAAGAAAAGAAACCTGATACCAAAGATGCAATTGAAATTATACGTCAGGGGAATATTTTGCTGAATATGGTAAATCAGTTGCTGGATATGGCAAAGTTAAAATCGAGCGTTGATCTTTCAAAATGGGTGTATGGAAATATTTCTGTTTTTGTTGAAATGAGTGTTGAAGTTTATAAAAGTTATGCAGCTACAAAAAGTATTGATATAATTTTTAAAAGTGAAGAGAGTATCTTATTTGTTGATTTTGTTCCGGTATATTTTAATAAAATCATTGGCAATTTGTTGTCTAATGCAATTAAACATACTCCAAATGGCGGAAAGGTATTTGTAAAAATATCAAAGGAAAACAGCAGATTTATTCTTTCTGTTGCAGACACAGGCAGCGGAATTTTACCGGAAGATCTGGATCATATATTTGAGGAGTATTATCAGGGCAGCAATAACTATGGTAATGAACCGGGAACAGGAATCGGACTGGCTATTACCAAAAAAATGGTGGAGATAATGAATGGTACCATCACAGCCGATAACCGTCCGGAGGGTGGTGCCGAGTTTATTTTAAACATACCGCTAAAACAGAATATTGAAGTTGATGAAAAATGGAATATTTCAGATTTCGATAATGAATATATCAGAACCGATGAGATATATAAGGGTGAAGAGTATGAGTTTAAAGATTCCGAACTGACGGTTGTCGGTGATGAGTCGGCATGGTCTGTTCTGATTATTGAAGATAACAGGGACATCAGGCACTATATTGGCTCTTTGCTTGAAGATAAATATACTTTAAGATTTGCAACAAACGGCGAGGAGGGAATCAGCAAGGCCAGGGAATTTATGCCTGATTTAATAATTACCGACCTCATGATGCCGGTTATGGATGGTTTCAGCTTATGCCGGGCTGTACGTGAAAATGAAATATTAAATCATATTCCTATTATTGTTATAACCGCAAAAACAACTGACGAAGACAAACAGCTTGCAATAAAATCCGGTGCCGATGCATACCTGTACAAGCCTTTTAGCGCAGCTGAACTGAGAATAAGGGTGAAAAAACTGCTTGAGCAGCGTCAGGCTTTACGAGAAAAGTACTCTAAGGCAATGATTGAGGGCAATTATGATAAAGTGGAACTTTCAAATTCCGATCATAAGTTTTTAAATCGTATTATTACAATAGTTTACGAACAAATCAGCGATAAAGACCTGAATACAGATGTGGTTGCTGAGGCAATGAATATGAGTCGTTCACAACTAAACAGAAAGGTTCGTTATATCACAGGTTACAGCACTTCTGCCTATATTTTGCATATACGGCTGGAAAAGGCAAAACGCATGCTTAAAACGGATGATACACCCGTAAGCGATATAGCAATGAGTTGCGGATTTGACGATTCCAGTTATTTCAGCCGTGTTTTTCGTCAGGTTTATAAAATTACACCAACTCAGTTCAGGAAAAAACCTGCTTAGTGGTATATTGTGTTTTTCAGGCTTATTTGCGAATTTGAGCTTATTTGAAATGAAAAGGATGTGGTTTTAGTTAAAAAAATCCATATTTGTATTGAAATAAAGATTTTGAATTATGGATTTACATGAAGATAACAACTCAAACGTATATGAACGTATCGATTCATATGATGAAGAACTTACAAATACACTTTCCGGATACTATAAAAATATAATTACGTCACTGGGTGAAGATGTAACCCGTGAAGGCCTCGACAAAACACCTGAAAGAGTTGCAAAAGCAATGCAGTTTCTGCTGCAGGGTTATAAAAACGACCCGGTGGAAATTCTGAAATCGGCAATGTTTAAGGAAGATTACAGGCAGATGGTAATTGTAAAGGATGTTGAAATATATTCATTGTGTGAGCATCACATGCTGCCGTTTTTTGGAAAGGCTCATGTTGCATATATTCCAAACGGTACCATTACCGGACTTAGTAAAATTGCGCGTGTTGTTGATGTTTTTGCACGAAGGCTGCAGGTTCAGGAAAGGCTTACCACACAAATTAAGGAGTGTATTCAGGATACCCTGAAACCGCTTGGAGTTGCCGTGGTAATTGAAGCACACCACCTGTGTATGCAGATGAGGGGAATTCAGAAGCAACATTCAATTACAACAACATCCGACTTTACCGGTGCATTTCAGAAAGATCCTACCCGGAGTGAATTTATTAAGCTTATAAGTACAAAGTTCAGTTAATTTTCAGCTTTTAAAAACTCAATGCAAACCGGTGACGGAATTTCCAGTTTTTTGCCTGAATATTCGGGTATTCCGGTTTTCTGATCAATTTTAAAAGCAACGATGCTGCCGGAATGTTCATTTGCCGCCAGCAGAAATTTTTCGTCCGGTGTAATTCTGAAATTTCGCGGCCATTCTCCTTCGGTTGAAACAGTTGTTATAAATTCAAGCTTTTTTGAAA
>CAZXTX010000224.1:0-2810 GCA_964643695.1 uncultured Mariniphaga sp.
AAAACTATGCAAAACAGAAGAAATTTTTTAAAGGTTACGGGAGCAGGTGCTTTAGGATTAATGGCAATGGGCCCGCTGGGCTGTTCAAAGGCTTCGCCTGTTGACAGAAAAAGTTTTGGAGTGGGACTTCAGCTCTATACAATCCGCGATGCAATGGCTGCCGATGTTATCGGCTCACTGCAAAAACTTTCGGATATGGGTTATAAAAATCTTGAGCTGGCCGACTATTCAAACGGTAAATTTTACGGTTATTCGCCAAAAGAATTTAAGAAAATTGTGAATGATATGGGTATGGAAATCATCAGCAGCCACACAAGTGTTGAAGCTGAGGGAATTACCACCGAAACAGCACAAAAAATGGCTGACGATCATGCTGAGATGGGAGTTAAATATTGTGTTCAGCCATGGGTTGAAGAAGAAGACCGCAATGTGGAAACCTACAAACGAATGATTGCCGACTGGAACGAGGTTGGCCGGATTATGAAAAGTGTCGGAATTCAGTTCGGATACCACAATCACAACTTTGAATTTGACAACCTTGACGGCGTGGTACCTTATTTCGACATTTTCATGCCCGAAATGGATGCCGACCTGATTACAATGGAAATTGACCTGTTCTGGACAGCCAAGGCAGGGCACAATCCTGTTGATGTTATAAAGCGCTACCCTGGCCGTTTTCAGCTATATCACCTGAAAGACATGTACAAAAACGAAGCTCCGTTTTTTGATATAGTGAAAGATGATATTGCACCGGTTGGAGAAGGTGTGATTGATTTCAAGAGTGTTCTTGCAGTTGCGGATATTGCAGGCATGAAATACCATTTTGTGGAAGATGACAATCAGGGTAACGGAAAACCGTTTGAAGCACTTGAAATGAGTATTAATAATCTGACTACCGATATTCTGGTAAACGATTAAATATTATTTAAAAAAAACAAAACCGAACGAACAAATTAGCAAAAAACCGGCTGCAACGCCGGTTTTTTTATTGTCATTAATTTTTAAAAATCAGATTTTACGTACATCCAAAAAGCTTCCGCTTTCATATTTTTTTGCTTTTTCAACAGCTTCCGAAAAAATAACTGCTGCTTTTACCGGATCAGGCATTGTATCGGTACCTTTTGCCTCCTGCAATCGTTTTATCACCGGAAATTTATTATAGTCGGTTAACGAATATATGTAATCCTGCATGGCTGTGTCAACCAATCCCGGGGCAAGAGCGCAAAAATGTGTATCTGTATATTCCTTTGCATACAAACTTACAACCATATTTAATGCAGCCTTTGAAACAGAATATACATTCCATCCGCGTGCGCCGCTTACCGAAGCACCTGAAGAAACCGCAACAACCTGACTGATTTGCCTGACCTCAGCAAACAAAGTTTCAATAATTACTTTATTTGCCCACACATTTACATCCATAACTTCTGAAATCTCTTCTAATGTGGTATCCGTTAAATCTTTGACCGAATTCATAATTCCGGCATTCAGTATAACAAGCTCCAATTCATTTACATTGTGTAAAAATGAACTTAAGCCGGTTTTCAGTTCTTCAAAACGAGAAATATCCTGTTTTAAAAATTTGAAATTGTCAAAACTGCTTAATTCCGGATTCTCCCGTCTGCTTAATCCATATACGGTATGACCTTTTTCAAGATAATACTTTGCCAGCCCAAGGCCTAATCCTGAACTTACACCGGTTATTAAAATGTTCATTTATTATTTCTTAATGGTTTATGACAGTATTACATGAAAAAAAACTTTTTTAATCAATTAAATTGACAAACAAAAGATTAAGTCAAAAATAGCAGAATTATGACAAAAAAACGTCAAAACACTATTATTCCCCGGCTGCTTTTATTTTAATGCAATTACTTTTGCTATTAAAATTTACCAGTTTTCATTACAAAGTCTGCCAGCGGGTTGTTGTTGTATAAAAACTGCTAAGATCTTCATTTTTGCCACTATTATTTTCAGCAGCAGAACTTTTTTTCCCTTTTTCAATATTACTGAAAAAATCAGCCTTTTTCAAGTTAAAGAAATTTTTCTTTATATCGGCTTCCAGATAATCAATAACTTTCATTGTAGCTTTCATTTTAATTTGTTTTTAAATATTAGAGATTTGCTTCATTGAGTCTTTTAAGCAGAACTGCGGAATATGAACTCATTGATGTATTTTGAACTATTATATCCTCAGCAACATTAAGTTTTGCTGGAGTAAAATTCCAGATTGCCTTAATTCCGCACAGTACCAAATCATCGGCGGCTTCCTGTGCAACATTGCCCGGTGTGGTAAGAATTGCAATTTTAACATTTAAACGTTCAGAAAGATGGAACATTTTATTATAGTCAAGAACATGAATACCGCCAATTGTTTTACCGATTTTTTCCTTGTCAACATCAAATGCAGCTAATATCTTCAAACCCAGCGACTGATGCTGCTGGTATGCCATCAGAGCTGAGCCGAGGTTTCCGGCTCCAATTAGAAATGCTTCGTTTGCTTTATTAAAACCCAAATATTTTTCAATTGCCTGAATTAACTCGTATGTGTTGTAGCCAACACGAGGTTTACCTTTAATACCGGTAACCGACAAATCTTTAACTATCTGGGTTGGATCACATTTTAAATCATTTCCCATTGCCGGTGCTGAAATATTGAGGACTCCTTCTTCCTTTACTTTTTGAAGGTAATACAAATAACCGGGCAGCCTTTTCAAAGTTGGCTCGGAAACCCGAACTTTTGTTTTGTATTTTTTCTCGTCACTCATTTCAGACAATTTTTGTCATTAATTTCTCACAACAAAAATAAA
>CAZXTX010000224.1:2910-5363 GCA_964643695.1 uncultured Mariniphaga sp.
ATCAGCACGAATTCTGTCAAGGGTTTCCATCAAATCAAGAGAAATTTGCCAGGTCATTTTTTCACTTTCAATTTTTCCTTTATCCAGACACTCCATAACATGAGCTGCTTCATACTGATATCCAAAACCTTCGAAATGCTCCTTTGGTAAAGTTTTTACCTCCTCCCCTTCTTTCCACAATGTAATATTGGTCGGAATAAACCATTTCGGATTTAAAATCATATACCCCCTTTCAAACCAGTATTCAGTCTGAGTTGGCGAATAACCGGCAAAACTTGATGTGAGATTTGCCATTTCACCGTTTTTATACTTAAAAATAATTGAAATGGACTCTTCAGAACCTGTTGAGGCAAAATCTGCAAATGTTTTAACAATATCAGGTTTGCCAAGTGATGTAAGTGCGGCAAAAACCGGATAAATTCCTATATCCAGCAATGACCCGCCGCCAAGTTTTATATTGTACAATCTTTTGTTTTCATCAAAAGGTGCATTAAATGCAAAATCAGACCTTACAATTTTGAGTTTGCCAAGTTCTCCCGATTTTACAATTTCCATCGCCTTGTTAAAACTTGGCTGAAACATGGTCCAGAAGGCCTCCATCAAAAAAGTATTGTTATCTCTGGCAGCACTGACCATTTCCTCTGCTTCCCTTTTATTTATGGCAAAGGCTTTCTCACATAAAACCGCCTTTTTATGATTCAGGCAAAGTAAAGCATGCTCATGATGATGAGAATGCGGCGTGGCAATATAGACCACATCAACCGCAGGGTCATTCACCATCTCTTCATAACTGCCGTAAGCTTTTTCATACCCCAGTTCATTTACGAACTCCAAAGCTTTGTTGTAATCTCTTGAAGCTGCGGCATAAAGCCGTGCATTGGGTAAAAGTTTTAAATCGCTGCTGAATTTACGGGCAATTTTTCCGCATCCCAAAACTGCCCAGTTGTATGTTTTTTTCATTTTTATTTTTTTATTATTTATTCCGAAAAGTCAATCTGTTTTATAAAAACCGTTTAAATATAGCACCATTTGCGGCAGTTAGGAAATTAATATATCCATAAAAGAGCACCGTCAATCTTTACTTAACACATTTTAAGGTTAACAGTAATTCTCATTTCATTTTTTTTGAAATTATTTGTAATAAATTTTACAATATCATTTTGATTACATCACAAAAACTCACATTTTTACTACAGAATCAATTATAAAACAATACATAATATGAACCGTAGAAATTTTATCGGAAAAGCTGCTGCAGGTGCGGCTGCTATCACAATTATTCCACGCCATGTAATTGGCGGAAAAGGATATACGGCAGCAAATGACCGTATCAATATCGGATATATCGGTACCGGAAAACAGGTTTACACACTGCTTGCGGAAATTGGCAAATGCCCCGAAACAGTTACTCTTGCGGGTTGTGATGTGTTTAAATCCAAACTCGACAATTTTGTTGCGGCAGCTGTTAAAAACAATGCCGGCAAAGGGCTGAACACCAAAGTTGACAGTTATCATTACTATCGTGAGATGCTTGAACGAAGCGACATTGATGCCGTGGTAATTGCAACTCCCGACCACTGGCACGCACAAATGGCGGTTGATGCGGCAAAAGCAGGAAAAGATATTTACTGCGAAAAACCGATGGCTCTTACCGTAGCTGAAGGCCGTGCCATGGTTAATGCCACACGAAAATATGACCGTGTATTTCAAACCGGAAACATGCAGCGTTCATGGCGCAACTTCCGACATGCTACAGAACTGGTTCTGAATGGTTATATCGGCGAGATTAAAGAAATTAATGTAAGTGTGGGTGAACCTGTAAAACAGTGTGACCTCTCCTCACAGTCGGTTCCTGAAGGACTTGACTGGAATGAATGGGTCGGGCCTTCGCTTTACCGTGGTTACCATGAAGACCTTGCACCATTGACAGTTGACGGCCCGTGGGCATGGTGGCGCGGATACCGCGATTTTGGCGGCGGACTGATTACCGACTGGGGTGCTCATATGTTTGACATAGCACAGTGGGCACTCGGAATGGACGAATCGGGCCCTGTAAGGTTTTTACCTCCGGATAAACCGGCAGAATCAGGACTTACAATGGTTTATGAAAACGGAATAAGGGTCAATCACAAACAATGGGGAACCGAAAAGGATGAAAACGGAGTTCAGTTTATCGGCACCGAAGGGCGAATTGAAGTCAGCCGGGGCTATCTGCGTACTTTCCCGAATGAAAAGCTGGCAAATGCAGATTTAAAGCCATCTGACAAAAAAGTTTATTTCAGTGACAACCACTATCAGGACTGGATTGATGCAATTAAAAACCGCAGCAAACCAATTTCGGATGTTGAAACAGGCCACCGCACTGCATCGGTTTGCAACATTACCAACATAGCATATGAGCTGCAAAGGCCGTTGCTGTGGAATCCGAAAGCTGAAAAATTTATTGGTGATGA
>CAZXTX010000225.1:0-5294 GCA_964643695.1 uncultured Mariniphaga sp.
TTACCTTTACGGCAATCTCTAATTTTAAATAAAAACCCGATGAAAAAGATTCTGATCCTGTTAAGTGTCATTTTAATTACACAAACCGGTTTTACCCAGCAATTTGAATTCACACCCAACTACGATGAAAGCAAAGTTCCTCAGTTTAAACTGCCTGACCCCCTTAAATCATTCAAAGGGCGAAAAATAAAAAACACAAAACAATGGGAAAGAATACGCCGTCCGGAAATTCTTGATTTTTTTATCAGGAATGTTTATGGCAAGGTTCCCGGAGAACTTAAAATTTCAAAATGGGAAATTGTGGAACAGAGCGACAATGCCCTAAATGGAAAAGCAGTACGCAAACAGGTGGATTTAATTTTCAACAATAACGACAAAACACTATACTTCAACATTTTAATGTATCTGCCAAAAAATATGGAAAATGTTCCGATGTTTTTAGGATACAACTTTTACGGAAACCATACAATTTGCGATGATGCAGCCATCCGAATCTCTGATGCCTGGGTACGCGACAATGATGCCTTCGGAATTTCGAACAACCAGCTTACCGAAAAATCGAGAGGTGTAAGAAAAGAGAGGTGGCAGGTAAACACAATTATCGAATCGGGTTACGGACTGGCAACCATATATTACGGAGAAGTAGATCCCGACAAAGACGATTTTTCTGACGGAATTCACCCGCTGTTATACACAGAAGGGCAAAAGCGGCCGGTTGCCGATGAATGGGGATCAATTTCAGCATGGGCCTGGGGACTGAGCCGTGCACTGGATTACCTTGAACAGGACGATGATGTGGATGCCTCAAAGGTAATTGTATTCGGGCACTCACGACTTGGAAAAACATCATTATGGGCAGGTGTAACTGACCGGCGGTTTGCAGGTGTAATTTCCAACAACTCAGGCTGCGGAGGTGCCGCACTCTCAAAAAGAGAATTTGGCGAAACAATTGCACGAATCAACACCTCATTTCCGCACTGGTTTGCCCGGAATTTTACCGGTTACAATAAAAACGAAAAATCACTCCCTGTTGACCAGCACGAACTGATTGCACTAATTGCACCCCGTCCGGTGTATGTGGCAAGTGCAGAGGAAGACCAGTGGGCCGACCCGCGCGGTGAGTTTTTATCGGCATATTATGCCACACCTGTTTATAACCTGTACGGAAAGGAAGGAATTACTTCGGATGAAATGCCCGGCGTTAACCGGCCTGTGCACAATACTGTGGCTTACCACATCAGAACCGGCATACACGATGTTACCCTTTACGACTGGGAACAGTATATTAAATGGGCGGATAAAGAGATATTAAGCAAATAAAACATGACAAATCAGAGACATCGCCTTGTTATTTTCTCTGGCCCCTCGTGTGTCGGAAAAAGCCCTCTGGCAAAGGCACTGTCAAAGTTTTATCCTGAATTATACAACGCAATGAAACCCTTGGTTTTATACAACAGCAGGGCGGCGCGCCCGGGCGAAACCGACGGAATTGATTACCATTTCAGGCAGCGTTCGGAAATAGAGAAGTTCAGAAATTATGAACACTTTGCAGTGATGGATGTGCGCGGCGATTTGCAGGCTTTAGATATTAATCAGCTGAAAAAGAATCTTGAAACAAGCGACATTTTTTTTGAAGGCAATCCGGTAACAGGAAAACTTTTGTTGACTCACAGGGATTTACAGGAATTTAACCGGCTGGGAGTGTTTATGTCACCGGTTTCAAAAGATGAAATTCAGTTCTTAAAATCAGTAAAAACCGAAGTTCAGTTTCATGATTTTATTACCGATGTAATGCGCAGGAAACTGCTCAGGCGAACACGAAAACAGAAGGGTGAGCTATCGCTCAAAGACCTGGAAAATATTGAAAAAAGAGCTTCCTCCGCTTTCGGCGAATTACAGGTTGCATATCACTTTCAATATGTCATTCCAAACCATGACGGTGAAGACAGTGAAAACTGGGATGCATTCTACTATCCGTTGGGCGATGCACGGAAAGCTCTCTCAACTTTTGCTTCACTTATAAAAGGTGAACCTGCCGAATATGCAGAAAAATGGGATAAAAATCTCCTTGAAAAATAAAAAGGCTGTTCCGCTATTCTTTCATTCTGGTACGTGTCACCTGTTTATTCACCTTGTATGTAAATCCGATTGTGGCAAACTCCTTGATTTGCAGTTTTGGCTTTGGAGGCAGTGCATTTCCGTTTGCATCAGTTACCGGAAACAAAACTTTTTCATCATAAATAAAATGCAACAGCACCCGCATACTAATACGGTTTGTCAGCTGTACCGCCAAATTATTTTCCCAGTTAAAATCCAAATTTCCGGAAGGTTTCAGATAATTGATAAACATTTTGAATTTGGTATCGTAAGTAACCTGTTTTGACAGAACTTTTCTCCAGAAAATATCAGTGTTAAGACCCGGTTCCCAAAAGCTGCGTTTTCCGGTTTCAATTCCAAAGTTCTTCTGATTTACTTTAAGAGTATCCCTCACAAACACATTTTTTGCAGTTACCGGAGAAACAAACAGTGAAAAGTTATTGTGTGGCTTGTAATCCAGACCCACTTTCAGAAATGTTCGTCCGGGAGATAAAAAAGCAGAAATCGGATCAGGATTGGCAGAAGTCGGGTATCTGTAACCGTTAAACATCTGGGTCATGAAATTGATCTCAGCACTATAGTACCATTTCTTGAATGCGCTCACCCCCAGTCTGGAAGTAACTTCAAACTTATCGTCATTTTTCTGTGTTTCAGCACCTTCGCCGCCGGGCCTGAGATAACCGTTACGTATTTCAGCAGAATTTTCCCATTTTATTTTATTATCCCAGCGCGACCAGTTTGCAAAACCTTTTAAAATAATTTGCAATGACAATGCACTTTGTCCTCCCTGCTTCCAGTTTTCCAGATATGTCTGGGTAAATCCGACTGAACCGTCCCCTCCGATTCTCCATGGAGTATAGGCTAAATACTTTTGCTTTACACCGGTTAAACCCGAAACACCTTTATTGAGGGTGCTGAAATCAAAATCCACAGTTTCCTTCGGCCTGAAACGACTAAAAGTGACACCATCGTCAATAAGCAGCTGTACAGAACGTTTGCCGGTGGATTTAATATTCAGGCGCAACGAGTCATTTTGTTCGTTTTTAAGCCAAACCCTTGAAAAATAGGGCTCTCCGTTTCTTAAAAGTATAAACGACTCTTCACCAATCAAATTTGTCATTGTAATACGCGTTGTATCTATAAAATCGGCATATCTTGCCAAACCTGACAATATCAGAACTATTGAATCATTAACTGATTCTATGATTTCTTCATTATATTTTTTCAGAATCTGATAGTTATTAAATTTTGCGGAATCTGCCAGGTGCTGACCGGCTTTTTGCAGCTCTTCATTATACATTCGTGTCCTGTAATCTTCAATAATTGAATCACGATATGTATTTACAACAGAATCGTTATATGCCAGACGTTTTTGTTCAATAAAACTCTGTTTTATACTGTCCTTTTTTAAAAATCTTCTGAAATCGGTTTGTGACTGCATAAGTGAGTCAGGAATCACATCCGGCAGCTTTAAGCTGTCGGGCAACTCTATAATTCCCATTTCTATAAGGCGGTATCCCTGTTCGGGAGACAAGGCACCGGCTTTCTCCTCAATACCGGCAACCAGATTTACAGGTACAGCCAAATCTTCTTCATAATATTTTCTCCTGAGTTTTTCAGCTGTTAGAAGTTTTTTTTGCCCCACTTTTTCAGCAGAAAAATAACCCGATACCGAAAGACTGTCGGGAACATGTTCGGGCAGACGAAAAACATAGCGATAGGTACTGTCGGCAAGTGTATTGTCAATAATCAGCAAAACAGAATCAAGCGGCTGTTTCTGAATAAAATTGATAAGTCCGCGAACTGATTCACCTGTTTCCGGATTAGTTACGTGCCAAATTTTATCTTTTCCAAAATATCTTTCAAGCAACTCAACACCCAAAGTAACAGACTGTCTGTTTTTTTCCTCAGTTTCATTGTTTTGTCCGTATAAATTAACAGTAAAGCAGAGTAAAAAAGACAGTATTAAAATATTGTTTTTATTTCTTCTCTTAAACATAATAATTGTTTTTACAGCTTTTTCTAATAACGCAAAAATAGCATTTATGGTATTTTAAAGAGACAATACACGATTAAAGTGTCAATTTTTAACTTCACAATCAAAATTAATTAATAGATATACTACTTTTATTAAATATTCTTTCAGTTTAAAGAGACAGTTTTGATTTTTTCTTTTTACGCTTTTAAGATGCAAATCTTCTCAAATTTACATTTACTTATCAATTAATACAAAACATGTTTTTATTAAAAAACTATTAAATATCACATAATTAAAAATTTAATTCAATATCGTTTAGTTAACGCTTTCCCCGAAATCGGAACAGGCATATTTAAAGATGTTGATTTCGAAATCGGGACGGGAGCGCAGCTGTATCGCTTGGCTCGTATGATTAAAGCACCCTCCGCGATAAATAATACGAATTGTATTTACAATCGGTATAATAATATTTCGGTATTCTGTACCTCCGATTTATTTTATTATTCCAATCCTACAAACCTGTCTGCCAACAGGCAAGATATTTCGCGGCTCTGCCGCTTTCGCCAGTATGTGCCTTTTACAGTTGAAAACGAAGGTACGGATGGTAACATTCCGGTTTATCGGAAATATCAAAATAATTGTAGCAACAAATGCAATCTAACAGCAAATTAGGGACAGAGCCCCGATGATATTAATTTGTCAGCATACGATACTTTCCGACAAATCGTAATATACTCTGACACAACAGATAAAAAATCAGTTAAAAAGCCGGCTTTAAAACTGCTGAAAATCAAACCGATTTTTTTAATTAAAAAAATACAAAAAGAGCTGATGACCTTTTTTTATTTTTACGATATAAGGGTGTATAACTTAAAAATTATAGAGATGAAAAAAATTTTATTTATTGCCATAATACTGGCAGCTTTTGCAACAGGATGCAAAAAGGACATTTTTGACGATGTCAACGTTAAAAAGCCTTTTGAAACAAAAACAGATTTATTAGTTGAAACAACAACAACAACAGGAAGCGACCTGGTTCGAATTCAGGTACCAAGTAATTTACCTGAAAGTCCGGGTAACGGAATTGTAAAAAAACCAATCCGTTTAAAATTTCTGAAAGATAAAGAAAACTGAAATTCAAACAACTGTGGAGGACATTCCCGCAGACAGTCTGTTTTACAAGGAATAACAACCGGTTTTAACAGGCTTCAGGCTTTTG
>CAZXTX010000226.1:0-5268 GCA_964643695.1 uncultured Mariniphaga sp.
TATTCAAAATTTGTCATTTTTCATCATTTTGGAATTAGGACAATTTGTCTGCTGATTATTAGCATATTAACTCTTTTTTATGCGCCAATAATCCTAATCCCCCTTTCCAAAATGCTTCGAAAGTCCTGTTTTTTGCTTCAAAAATCCTAACTATCGAACATAATACTTACCATTTTTACAATAAATATTTTTTCAACAAAATGGAAGGAACTCCAACAGGAAACAGAAAAAAAAAGAAGGATGTAATTTATGTAAAACCTGTTCTTGGTTACGACCAGATTGTGGAAATTATTGACAAAAGAATTACTGCAATAGAAAATGCCAGTAAAAGGAAAAAGAGAAAAAAAAAATAAAAAATCAACAATATCAAAATGAATATTTTTAATAAAATCAAACATAAGGCATTCGGTGAATTTATCGACATCATTGAATGGACAGACGACACAAGCGATACAATTGTATGGCGTTTCCCGCGTTACAATGCAGAAATTAAAAACGGCGCACAGCTGACCGTCCGCGAAACCCAGATTGCAGTACTGGTTAACGAAGGCCAGTTTGCCGATATTTACCAGCCCGGCCGCTATGAACTTACAACCGCCAACATGCCGATTCTTACCACTCTTAAGGGCTGGAAATACGGATTCAATTCGCCTTTTAAAGTGGATGTTTACTTTGTTAACACCAAACAATTTCTGGATTTACGCTGGGGAACGTCAAACCCCATAATGATGCGCGACCCCGAGTTCGGGCCAATCAGGATAAGAGCATTCGGTTCCTATTGTTTCCGGATAGAACAGGACCCTACAATATTTATCAAAAATGTTGCGGGTACCGATGGTAATTTTACAACCGAAGGAATATCCAGACAACTTCGGAACTTTGTAATTACCAAATTCACCGATTATCTTGGTGAGTCAAAAATAGCAGCCCTTGACCTTGCTGCAAACCTCAACGAATTTTCTGAAGGGCTGACAATTTCTCTGAAAAATGATTTTTCGGAACTGGGAATTGAACTTACCAAATTTTTAGTTGAAAACATCTCTTTACCCGAAGAGGTGGAACAAGCTTTAGATCGCCGTACCAGCATGGGTGTTATCGGCGATATGACTTCTTACACACAAATGCAGTTTGCCGATTCGCTGAAAGATGCGGCCAATAATCCTGCAGGTGGCAGTAACCTTGCCGGTGATGCCATGGGGGCGGGAATTGGTTTGGCAATGGCCGGACAAATGGCCGGACAGATGGTTAGCCCCCCGGCACCACAAACACAGAGAACACACACTCAAAACCAGGCAGCAGGAGTCCCGCCCCCAATCCCCCAAACAACCATGTATCATGTTGCAATCGGCGGTGTTCAGCAAGGGCCGTTCCCGATTGCACATATCCAAAAAATGATTCAGCAAAGAGAGATAACAACCGGCACTCTTATGTGGACGGCAGGAATGCCCGAATGGGCAGAAGCAGGCACCATATCTTCACTAATACAACTGTTTGGATCTGTGCCGCCACCATTATAAAGTTTCACATTAAAAAAATTTAAATATCAACTCAAAAAAAAATCAAAATGAAAAAAAAACCACTTATTCTTATTCTGTTATTCTTCGTATTCTCATTTTCTGCTAATTCTCAGATTGACCTGAAAAAAATCGGCAAACAAATAAAACAGTCGGCTGAAAAACAGGTTGAAGAGATAATTAATGAAAAAACCGGTTCGGAAACTCCCTCCTCATTGGAAGAGGTAAAGGAAAAAGCCGAAGGAGCCGTATCAGGTACAATATCCGGAGCTGGAGTACCAATGGCAAGCGGTGAAATTCCAAAAGGAACAAAAACACTGTATGTATCTGCCGAAAAGGGAAACAACCGGAACGACGGCAGTAAAAGTGCCCCTTTTAAAGATTTGCAAAAAGCAGTGGATGAAGCTCCCGAAGGTGCAGTTATACTTGTTGCTGCAGGAAATTATGAAGGAAAACTCAATGCCGGATATATTTCAATAAAGAAATATTTGTCAATAGTTGGCGGGTTTGACGAAAGCTTTTCAAACCGCAATCCGGTTCAAAACCAGACAACAATCCGCCCGGGTGCGGCAGCATCCGGAACAGGTGCCAACTTCGGGTTGCTGGATATTTATGTAAGGGGAAACCGCAACGGCGTAGTGCTGATTGACGGATTAATTCTTGACAAAGGCGAAATGAACTGCTACTTTCTGCCCGATGCATCGAACCCAAAAAGCGGCACACCCGAGGGATGTGAAACCGGAAGGCTCGACCCCCCCGGATTTCAGTCAAGCGGTGCGCCAAAAATGGATGGAAAAGTATCAGTATCCAACCAGCTTATACACGGCGATGTGGAAGGGCAGGTAACAATCCGAAACTGTGTACTTATGAACGGTACCCATTTTGGAATTCAGATGGGAATTGTTGGAGGCCATTTTGATATATACAATAATATCTTTCTGGCAAACCGCATGGCTGCCTGCGAAGTAAGAAGCATGAACAAAAATCCGGGTGAAGCAACCGTTGATTTTCACAACAACACGGTAATGTTTGTTTGGCGTCGCGACCCGATGCCGGGTGACAAGGATATGGGATACGGTTTCAGATATATGACCGGAGTGGATGCAAACATTTACAACAATATTTTTGGATGTATCGACTTTGCCGCACTTGACCGCACCTATATCGATTCCGACAAAAACAAGGAAGCAGTCCGCAAAACATCAGCCTGGGACAACCTCTTTTTCAGCAATATTGAAGCAGACCTGACACTTCCTTCGGGAGGCGGAAAGTTTCTGCGTATTTTTGCAAAAGATTTTGAAGATGTTGACCAACTCATAAAATATGAAGGAAACCACGAAATGACACAGGCAGAAGCAGAAACACTTGCAAAAGCAGTTGAACCGGCTTATCTGAAAGGTTTCCTGAGTATGGACGGAACTTCATCAATGACACATAACCCAAATTCATCGGAAAATATTCTCCGTTCGGCACTGGGAATGAACCAGAGGGGAACATCAAGCTACACGGTTTCAATGTATATGAACCGCTATCCGCTTGAAAAAGCCACTGCACTGTTTGGTGCAATAAAAGGATACGGAGCACAGTTTCCGAAATAAAATTTAAAAATAGTTTTTTAATAAATAATTTCATGCAAAATGAGAATTTCTGTCTGCCTGTAACGGGCAGACAGAAACTGCACTCACGGAACAAATGTTCATTCCGATAAAACTTGTTTTTATTTACATGAAATAAATACACAATACATACCCGGCAAAAATTTTTAAAAATCAATTTTAATAATCCGAAAAACTATTTTGAAATCATATTTTAATGTCGTTTAGTTTCACATATTTTTTAATTCAAATTTATTTAACGTTGTTTCCGACTTGTCAAAAAGTTTCGTGCGCATACAAATGGTTCATAACCTGCATGTCCCGTTTTCGGCGACAGTGCTAATCAAATAGTATTAAATCAGGTTAAAAAAAATATTTCAATGAGTACCTTTAAACAATCTGTTCCCGATTCTCTACAAACAAACTGCAAATCGTGCGGCGGAATTGTTCAGTATTCACCTGCCGACGAGAACCTGAAATGTATCTACTGCGGTATGATTACCGAACTAAACAAAACAGCGGCAGAAATTAAGGGAAACGATTTTTACTACTGGAAAGACAAGGCTGACGATAATAAATCTGATGAGATAATTGAAGCAGCCGAAATAAAATGCAGGCAGTGCGGAGCCACCACCACATTACCCTCAAACACATCAGGGGCTGACTGCGCTTTTTGCGGCACGCCCCTGATTTTAAATGAAGCACATATAAAAAAATTCTGGCAGCCCGAGTATCTTTTGCCGTTTGTAGTAACCCGGAAAAAAAGTGCGGAATACTTTAAAAAATGGCTGAGCAAAAAATGGTTCCTGCCAAATAAACTTAAATACAACACAGTTGTAACCGAAGCATTTAAAGGTGTTTACATGCCCTTTTGGACTTACGATGCAAACACCCGTACCGATTATACCGGCCAGCGGGGCGAAAACCGCACCGTTACAGGAAGAAACAGCAAAGGCGAAATTGTGGAAAGTACAGTTACCGACTGGTACACCGCCATCGGCTCTGTTAATGTGGAATTTAACGATGTTGTGGTGCCGGCATCACACAGTCTGCCGCCTTCAATAATAAACAGGCTCACAAACTGGGATATGATGAACTGCGTACCATATCAAAAAGAGTATCTCGCCGGCTTTACAACTGAAATTTATCAGCGCGATTTCAGGGATGCGGTTAACGATGCCAGACAGAAAATGAACATTGTTATAGAAAATTCAGTCAGAGAGGATATAGGAGGCGACAGCCAGCGGATATTTACACGTAACACTCAGTTTAATGACCTTAAGTTCAAGCTGCTGCTGTTTCCGGTGTGGATTAGTGCATTTAAGTTTAATAACAAGCTTTATCAGTTTGTAATTAACGGGCGAACCGGCAGCGTAATTGGCAAATACCCTAAAAGCACAATGAAAATTATAAGGTTTATTGCACTGCTGATTGCTGCAGTTGCAGCTCTGTTTGCAATTTTATCATGATAACGGGCATTAAAAAGATATACACCGAAAAAAAATTAAAAATAAATCAAAAAAAACACTTTAAATTTTAAAAATTATGAGTACAAAAGAATTAGGAACCGAAATCGGCCAAATCTGTGCAGAAGGAACAACATTTTTATATGAAGCTGTGGGAGTTAAATTAACTGTTACAGATGAGTTAAAACAAAAACTGGATGAAGGGCGCAAACAAATTTTCGGAAAGCTTATTCCCAAAGTGAAAGTGCTGGAAACTTTAAATGAAGAAGACTTAGAATTGTGCCGCCAACAGGCAGGAATTACTTATGCAGAACAACTGCCTGAACTGATGGAAATGGCAGAACGGCTTGAAAATGCTTTTGAAGAAATTGAAGACATGTCAGACGAAGATTTCATTAAAAACCTGCAAAGCCTCTATATGATACTCTCTTTTCTTGATATTGAAGAACTTAAAGAATCTGCACCGTTTATTATTGAGCATACTAATTATTAATCGTTTAACATATAAAACAGACCTCGTTCGGTGAGCCGAAAAATCAACACGCTACTCCCAAAAACGGGACAGGCGTACGATTGTATCGCATGATTTGTATGACACAATATAACAACTTTAAACGCTCCTCCATATTCAACCCCTTCGGGGTTGCGGTATTGCTTCGTTGTTGAATACCACAGGTTCTACCTGTGGCTATT
>CAZXTX010000227.1:0-5267 GCA_964643695.1 uncultured Mariniphaga sp.
TTTTCCCTGGATATGGGAGCACTCATTGCAGGTGCAAAATATAAGGGAGAATTTGAGGAAAGACTTAAAGCTGTTGTAAACGAAGTGGTTAATTCAAACGAGGAAGTTATCCTTTTTATTGATGAAATACATACGCTTGTTGGTGCAGGAAAAAGCGAAGGTGCCATGGATGCGGCAAATATTCTGAAACCGGCACTTGCACGAGGTGAACTGAGGGCAATCGGTGCAACAACATTTAACGAGTATCAAAAGTATTTTGAAAAGGACAAGGCACTTGAACGCCGTTTTCAGGTGGTGCAGGTGGATGAACCCGATACACTAAGTGCAATTTCTATTTTGCGCGGAATTAAGGAAAGATATGAGAATCATCATAAGGTACGGATTAAGGACGATGCTATTATTGCCTCGGTGGAACTGTCTCAGCGATATATTTCCGACAGGTTTCTGCCCGACAAGGCAATTGACCTGATGGATGAGGCTGCTGCAAAACTGCGGCTTGAAATGGATTCTGTTCCTGAAGAATTAGACGAAATTGAACGCCGCATAAAACAGCTGGAAATTGAGCGCGAAGCCATAAAACGTGAAAAAGACGATAAAAAGCTGGCAGTACTTGGTGAAGAAATTTCAAATCTTAAGGAACAGCAGTCGCACCTTAGGGCAAAATGGCAAAGTGAAAAAGAGATAATTGACTCTATTCAGCAAAAAAAGGCTGAAATTGAAGATTACCGTTTTGAAGCAGATGAAGCTGAACGTCAGGGCAGATATGACAGAGTTGCAGAACTGCGGTACGGTAAAATAAAAGAAGCAGAAAACGACATTGAGGCCCTGAAAAAAGAACTTCAGCAAATGAAAGAAGGTGACAACCTGATTAAAGAAGAAGTTGATGCCGAAGATATTGCCGAAGTGGTTGCACGCTGGACAGGAATACCGATGGCAAAAATGTTGCAGAGCGAACGGGAAAAACTTCTTTATATGGAAGATGAACTTAAAAAGCGGATTGTAGGGCAGGAAGAGGCGATTACTGCTGTTTCGGATGCCGTAAGGCGCAGCCGTGCAGGATTGCAGGATGAAAAACGCCCAATCGGTTCGTTTATATTTTTAGGCTCAACAGGTGTTGGGAAAACAGAACTTGCAAAAGCTCTGGCAGAATATCTTTTCGACAATGAAAATGCCATGACCCGAATTGACATGTCTGAATATCAGGAGAAATTTTCGGTTACAAGGCTTATCGGCAGCCCTCCGGGATATGTGGGTTATGACGAAGGCGGCCAGCTGACCGAGGCGGTGCGGCACAAACCATACTCGGTAATTCTTTTTGATGAAATTGAAAAGGCTCATCCCGATGTTTTCAACGTACTGCTGCAGGTACTTGACGACGGCCGGCTTACCGACAACAAAGGACGGACGGTGAACTTTAAAAATACGATTATCATTATGACATCCAACCTGGGCTCGCACCTTATTCAGGAAAGCTTTGAAAATCTGAATACCGCCAATATGGATGCAGCTATGGATGAAATAAAGGAAAAGCTGATTGAACTTCTGCGAAAAACAATTCGGCCTGAATTTCTGAACAGAATTGACGAAACAATAGTATTTACACCGCTTACCGAAGCCAATATAAATGAGATTGTAAAACTTCAGTTCAATCAGGTTGTAAACCGTTTGTCAGGAACAGGAATAAGTTTGTCGCTTACAGACAAAGCAACAGAGCTGCTTGCCGAACTCAGCTATGACTTGCATTTTGGTGCCCGTCCCGTGAAAAGAGTATTACAAAAAAATGTACTTAACGAACTATCACGCAGAATATTAGCAGGCACGGTTGATAAAAGCAAGCCAATTGTTATCGACGTGGAAAACAATGAGCTGATTTTTAAAAATTAATTATCAGAAACTATAAAAATTAAACAGCCGGCACAATTTTAACTTAAAATTATTGCCGGCTGTTTTTATACAAATTATATTTACAATCGGTATTATATCAGTTTTCGCAAAGCGGAAGTTCAACCACTTTATTTACTTTTCCCGGCCTTTTAATCAGATTAAAACCATCAAACAGCTCACCTGTTGATGTATAGGCACGGTATCTCAGCTCATCGTTATCAACTGTAATTACCTGAAACAGCTGAGTATAAACTTCCAGCCTGTCCATCCACATTTTCTTTTCCATATTACTGTCAGACATTTTTGGCCCGCTCACTGAAACAACATACATTGTTCCGGATTCCCCTTTATCAACCGGAATATTTTTCATTCCCCGTGTATAGGCATGGTCGTGCCCCTGTAAAACTAAATCTACTTTATACTTGTCAAACAGTGGTTTAAAGGTTTCTCTCATTTTTTTATTGTCGCGCGTAGCTTTTGGTGAATAAATCGGATGATGAAGAATTACACATGTCCACTGATTTGGATTGTATTTCAAAATACTGTCCAGCCAAACTTTTTGAGTCTCAATATTCTTCCCTAAATCCTCAACCTGATATGCATCAAGCGAAATGAAGCGCACACCCTGAATATCTGCATAGTAGCAGGTTTCTTCCAATCCTTTTGGTCCGTTTTCGGGGAGTGTAAACTGTGCTCTCCAAAACGGAGATAAAACGGCAGCTTCACCTTCCCTTCCGTAATCGTGATTTCCGGGTGTTGGCATATTGGGAATAACAGCGTGTATAAATGAACCTGCCTCAAACCACTCACCCCACTCTTCATCGCGCGTGCTCCGGTTAATAAGGTCACCACCATGCAGCATCAGTTTTGCATCCGGTGCCTTTGCATAGGCCTGCCTGATTACCTTTGACCACATTGTAAGTATTCCTGCCTGTGCATCACCAAAATAAAGAAACGAGAAACTGTCATTTCTGTCACTCGTGGTACTGAACTGAAACCACTCACTCCACACATCACCGTCACCCACTCTGTATGTGTACATAGTACCGGGTTTCAGATTATAAAACACAACGGAATGATAATTGGCCGAAACACCTTTCCATATTAACTCTTTATGGCTTCCGTCTTTTGTTATCAATGTTTCGGTTAATGCGGTAATTCGTTCAGCTTTATTTACTGACACGGGATTCCCTTCAGCAACCGCAATCTCGGCAAACGCTTCCTTCACACCTGTACTCGTACGCCAGGTTACTGCAGCTGATGTTGATGGGTCTTCAGTTACGCCCATATTAATTCTGTCCGGTTTTCGGGAAGGCACATATGGATTCCCGTCTGTAACAGAATAGACTGAATATGAAAGGAAAATTGTAAAAACAATTGATAATGCCAAACGAGGTTTAAAACAATTATTCATGAAGTTCATTTTATAAATTTTTGATACTCTATTATTAAAAACGGCATCAAATATATAAAAAACAGACATAGTGAATTAAGAAAATCATTTCCAAAACTGATGGTTTTTATACCTTTTCTTGATTTTTCAAAATTACTTTGAAACTAACAGGCAAAACTTTCAGTAATTTATATTTTATAAAACAAAATATCTTAAGCATATTCCAAAATCCGAAAAATAATTTTACACCACAAATGTTTTAAAATTGAAAATTAAAAAAATGCTAATTTTTTAAAAATTGTTTTCAGTTCAAATCTTTTTTTAAATTTGTAAAATTATATAATAAGTGATGATACCCGTATATTGTACATTCTCAAACCATTACAGACAACAAGCAATTTAAACCTGCCGGCAGCAAAACAGGTATGATGTTTAAAAACAGATTGACAATAAATCGGAAGCTCACCACTTTAAAATTTTTATTAAAGGAATATAAAACAGTAAATGAGTATAAAAATTGAGTTTACGATACTTGTTTTTTCCATTCTCTTTTTCTTAAGTATTCTGGCCGGAAAAGCAAGCTCAAAGTACGGTGTGCCTGCTTTGCTGCTTTTTCTTGCAGTCGGGATGCTAAGCGGAAGTGACGGCCTGGGCATCGAATTTGAAAATATATATGTTGCACATATTATTGGAACTATTGCACTGTGTATCATTCTTTTTTCAGGAGGTATGGATACTAAAATCTCAGAGGTCAGGCCAATTATGGCCCAGGGAGTGATACTTGCCACTTTGGGAGTCTTTTTAACCGCAATCATTACAGGTGTTCTCATCTGGTGGATATTTGGCATGACTATGGAATCTGCCGGAATTGGTTTTATTACTTCACTGTTGCTTGCTTCCACAATGTCTTCAACTGATTCTGCCTCTGTTTTCTCAATTTTACGTTCAAAGGGGCTGTATCTTAAAAATAACCTGCGCCCCATGCTGGAGCTGGAAAGCGGAAGTAATGACCCCATGGCGTATGTTCTGGTTGTTACAATTATCGGAATAATTAAGGTAGGCGGTGAACCAAATTATCTGCTTGCAGCAGGCACCTTGCTGCTTCAGCTTGGTATTGGCGCGGTGATGGGTTACTTTTTAGGCAGACTGTCGGTTATTGTAATTAACCGCCTTAGTATAGGCAATGATTCACTCTACCCTATTCTGGTACTAACTTTTTGTCTGTTTATTTTCTCGGCTACATATTTTGCTAAAGGAAACGGATTTCTGGCAGTTTATATCGGCGGACTGGTAATCGGAAACTCAAAATTTATACACAAACGATCGTCAATGAACTTTTTTGACGGACTGGCATGGCTGAGCCAGCTGATTATGTTCCTGACTCTGGGGCTTCTTGTAAATCCGAGAGAACTGATACCGGTTATAATACCGGGGCTGATTATCAGTCTGCTAATGATTTTTGTAACACGTCCGCTTACTGTTTTTCTATGTCTGCTTCCATTCAAAAAAATGCCGTCACGAGACAAAGTCTATATTTCATGGGTAGGCCTCCGGGGGGCTGTACCAATTATTTTTGCAATTATTCCGCTTGTTGAGGGAGTGCCACATGCACGGACAATCTTCAACATCGTTTTCTTTTGCACATTAGTTTCACTGCTCGTTCAGGGTACTTCACTTCCACTGATGGCAAAGTGGCTCAAGCTTACCGAAAAACCGAAATACACAAAAAAAATGACCGATTTTGATGTTGACTTTTCCAGCGATATAAAATCGGTAACAACCGAAATTGAAGTTACATCCCATATTTTAGATAACGGAAATCTGCTCATGAACCTTCCGTTTCCCGACAATACAATAGTGGTGATGGTAAAACGACGTGAAAATTACTTTGTGCCAACGGGACAAACAAAATTAAAGGTTAAGGATAAAATGCTGATTATTACCGATAATCATGATGCCTTAATGGAAACATATGAAAAACTGGAAATAC
>CAZXTX010000228.1:0-2593 GCA_964643695.1 uncultured Mariniphaga sp.
TTTATCTTGAATATATTGCGAAAAAATTCAGTTTCGATTTAAGTATGATAAATACCGCAGGGCATATTAACATGCGGATGCCCCATTATATGTACATTAAAATTGCCACTGCGTTAAATCGTCACAAAAAGGCAGTAAACGGCAGTAAAATATTGTTTCTTGGTGTGGCATATAAGCCGAATATCAACGATGAACGTGAATCGCCCGCACTGGAAATAATGGATATTACAGCTCATAAAGGAGGAGTTGTAAGCTATCATGACCCGTTTATTTCCGAAATTGTAACCAACAGCGGAAAGTCCTATAATTCTGTTGACCTGACTCCAGAAGCACTTCAGGAGGCCGACTGTGTTGTTTTGACAACAAATCATGATGTTTTTGATGTGAATTTTATTCAAAAACATTCTAAAATGATTGTGGATATGCGCAATATGATAAAAGAGGGTAATAATAACGTCTATAAACTTTAATTTTTTATACAGGTGGAAATTCAGATGGTTGACCTGAAAGGTCAGTACATAAAAATTAAAAATGAAATTGATTCTGCTCTTATCAGTTGTGTCGAGTCAGCAAGGTATATTAAAGGGCCCGGGGTAAATCTTTTTGAAGCGAATCTGGCAGCATATCTGAATGTAAATAATGTTGTTTCCTGCGGAAACGGAACTGATGCCCTCCAGATTGCCCTCATGGCACTTGATCTTCAGCCGGGCGATGAAGTTATAGTTCCGGCATTTACATACGTTGCAACCGCTGAGGCAATCGGACTTTTGAATCTTGTGCCTGTAATGGCAGATGTGGATTCAGATACATTCAATATTTCAGTTTCAGAAATTGAGAGACTGATAACTCCCGGAACGAAGGCGGTGGTGCCGGTTCATATTTACGGTCAGAGCGCCGATATGGAACCGATTATGAAACTGGCCGAAAAATATGGTCTTTATGTAATTGAAGACAATGCACAGGCACTTGGTGCTGAATATATTTTTTCTGACGGAAGCCGGAAAAAAACCGGAACTATCGGACATATCGGATGTAGCTCGTTTTTCCCGACAAAAAACCTGGGAGGTTTTGGTGATGGCGGAGCAATTACTACAAATAATCCCGAGCTTGCCGAACGGTGCCGGATGATTTCGGTACATGGACAAAAGAGAAAGTATTATCACGAAATAATCGGATGTAACTCAAGGCTGGATACCATTCAGGCTGCTGTATTAAACATTAAACTGAAATATCTTGATGAATATATTTCGGCACGAAGAGAGGCAGCTTTATACTATTTTGGTAAACTGGCCGGTAATGATTGGCTGGAATTGCCGTTTCAGGCTGATTATACCCGTCACAGTTTTAATCAGTTTACACTCAAAATAAAAGGAAACAGAAGGGATGAACTTCAGGAATTTTTGAAAAAAGAAGGAGTTCCTTCTATAATATATTATCCGCACCCCTTGTATAAACAGCCTGCCTTTAAAAAGTATGTGCAGGAAGGTCTGGCGCTTAAAAATACCGAATCATTATGCCGGTCGGTATTGTCAATTCCAATTCATACCGAAATGAACCGAGAGATTCAAAATATAATAATTGACAGGATTTTGCAGTTTAATAATGAAATGATATAAGTTACAATATTCAGAATGATAAAAAATTTTATACTGATTGGTGCAGCCGGTTATATAGCACCCCGTCATCTGGAAGCAATTAAGGATACGGGAAACAATCTTATTGCCGCACTTGATCCTTATGACGGGGTGGGCATTATGGACAGCTACTTTCCAAATGTCGATTTTTTTACCGAGTTTGAGCGTTTCGACAGGCATGTGGATAAACTTCGGAGGAATGGTACAGCCATTGACTATGTAAGTATCTGTTCGCCAAATTTTTTGCATGATTCACATATTCGTTTTGGTTTGCGCATTGGTGCTGATGTAATTTGTGAAAAGCCGATTGTGCTGAATCCGTGGAATGTTGAAGCTTTAAAAAGAATTGAAAAAGAGTCGAAAAAAAATATTTACAATATTTTGCAGTTACGTCTTCACCCAAGTGTTATCGAACTTAAAAATAAAATTGAAAACGAAGATTCCGATAAGGTGTACGATATTGATCTTACATATATTACCTCGCGCGGTCATTGGTATTACACCAGTTGGAAAGGTGATGTGAACAAGTCTGGAGGCGTGGCAACTAACATCGGTGTCCATTTTTTTGATATGCTTACATGGATTTTCGGCGATATCAGGGAAAACAGGGTTCATCTGCATGAACACGACAGGGCGGCAGGATTTTTAGAATTGGAAAAGGCACGTGTACGCTGGTTTTTAAGCATTAATTACGATACTCTGCCCGAAGAGATAAAAAAGAAGGGGATGCGTACCTACCGCTCTATCTCAATTGAAGGGGATGAGTTTGAATTCAGCGGCGGATTTTCCGAGCTGCATACCAAAAGTTATGAGCATATTCTTGCAGGAGACGGATTCCGGATTAGCGATACCCAAAAAGCGATTCAGACCGTATTTGATATAAGAAATGCTAAACCGATGGGACTTAGAGGTGATTATCATCCGCTTGCAAAGTTGCCGCTAACAAAACATCCGTTTGT
>CAZXTX010000228.1:2693-5254 GCA_964643695.1 uncultured Mariniphaga sp.
TTAGAGGTGATTATCATCCGCTTGCAAAGTTGCCGCTAACAAAACATCCGTTTGTGCAAAATAGATTAGGCGGTGAGTGAGGTGTAATCAGGTTTGATGTTAGGTGGTTATTTGTGGATATTTATTGTTTTAAAGGTATTAACTCCCTCTCGTTTTTATCATGTATCTTTTAGTCTCATCATTAATAAACTCTTGTTTGTCATTTTCAGTAATCGTAAAAAATATGGTATGAATACAATAAAATATAGTTCAAACCATAAAAAGTTGTTGGGATTGTAGTATATTTGTGGTTATAACCACAAATAATGATAAAAAGAAATTTTTATATTGATCAGTTGAGGAGCTTTATTGACAAGCCTCTGATAAAAATACTTACCGGTATAAGACGGTCAGGAAAATCAACTGTTTTACAGCTTTTGCGCAATGAATTACTATCAGGTGGTGTGGATGAAGAGCAGATTATTGTGATGAATTTTGAAAGTTTTGCTTTTTCAGATTATACCACTGCCCAAACTTTATATCATTATATTTCATCACAAATAACCGGCAAAGCAAAACGCTGTTATCTGTTGTTTGACGAAATTCAGGAAGTTGAAAACTGGGAGAAGGTAATAAATGCATTATCAGTAGATTTTGATACCGATATTTATCTGACCGGTTCAAATTCTCACCTGCTCTCATCTGAGCTGGCAACCTTTTTAGCCGGCAGATATGTTGAAATACCGGTTTTTACCCTGTCATACAAGGAATTTTTGGAGTTCAGGAAATATTATTTTTCTGAAGAGCAGCAGTCTGACACTATTTTTGCCGAATATTTACGCTTGGGAGGTTTTCCGGTAATTCATGTTGCAGCTTATAGTCGTGAAACAGCATATAAGGTTGTTCGTGATATATATTCATCAGTAATTTTACGTGATACCGTTCAGCGGTATAAGATTAGGGATGTGGAGCTTTTGGAACGTGTTGTCAGATTTGCATTTGATACTGTCGGAAATACTTTTTCCGGGAAAAATGTGGCCGACTATTTTAAAAATCAGTACCGGAAGGTTGATATAAATACGATTTACAATTACCTGAATGCACTTGAAGGAGCATTTATACTTAACCGTGTTTCAAGGTATGATATCAAGGGACGCGAAATCCTTAAAACTCAGGAGAAATTCTATGTAAGTGATGTTTCACTTATATATTCCACAATGGGTTACAGGGATCGGCTAATTTCAGGTATTCTGGAAAACATTGTTTTTTTAGAGCTGAAACGAAGAGGATTTCAGGTTTATATTGGTAAGTTCGGAAATAAGGAAATTGATTTTATTGCCGAAAAACAGGGCGGTAAAATTTATATTCAGGTAGCATATAAGCTTGAAAGTGAGCAAACTGTAAATAGAGAATTTTCTACCTTACTGGAAATCAGGGATCACTATCCGAAATATGTGATAACCATGGATGAGTTCTGGAAAGAGACAATTGAAGGTGTAAAACATTTTCACATATCCGACTTTTTACTGAATAAATTTTGGTCAGAAGTGAATATTTAAATTTCCTTTTGCTACCGGTAGTTTTATTACCTCCCTTTTCGGCTAAAGCCGGCCGCTTTCAAGGAAAAGAGCATATTGATAGTTTTAGTCTTGTGTCTCTCAGTCTTCTTGTCTTGATACTTCTTTTTGGCTATTAAAAGAATATTTACAGATATTTGTTGTTTTTTTGTGAGTAATTTAATTCACTTGGTATAATTATCAAAACAGGGTTGCCAAAGGGATTAATTACAAAATTGTAAAATAAACAATCTGAAATAAAATGAAAATATTAATCACCGGTACAGCCGGATTTATTGGTTTTCATCTTGCGAGGTATCTTATTGAAAGGGGAGACGAAGTAATTGGTATAGATAATATTAACGATTATTACGATGTAAATTTGAAATACTCGCGTCTTGCCGAAACAGGAATTGGGAGGGAAGCAGAAACCGCACATAAAAAGATACGGAGCATTAAATATTCGAACTACAGTTTTGTAAGAATGAACCTTGAAGACCGTGAGCAGCTTAATCAGCTGTTTGAGCAGGAAAAGTTTAACAAGGTGTGCAATCTTGCTGCTCAGCCGGGTGTCCGCTACAGTCTTCAAAATCCGCATGCATATATCAGCAGCAACATTCAGGGGTTTATAAATATACTTGAAGCGTGCAGGTATCATAATATAAAGCATCTGGTTTATGCCAGCTCTTCAAGTGTTTATGGCAACAACACCAAAATGCCGCTCAATATTGACGATAATGTTGACCATCCCATAAGTCTTTATGCCGCTACCAAAAAGAGTAACGAGCTGATGGCACACACATACAGTCACCTCTTTGGATTGCCAACTACGGGACTTCGCTTTTTTACCGTTTACGGACCGTGGGGCCGTCCGGATATGGCTTTTTTCTTATTTACAAAGGCAATAATTGAAAACAGACCGATTCAGGTGTTTAATTATGGTAATATGGTTCGTGATTTTACATATATTGATGATATTGTGGAGGGGGTTGTGCGTGTAATTGATGCACCGCCTGCCGGAAAAAC
>CAZXTX010000229.1:0-5218 GCA_964643695.1 uncultured Mariniphaga sp.
TTTCAAGTCCGTGGTCAGACAAACGGCAGCCGTTTTCATGAAAAAACTGATGACGCTTTTCCAGGGCATTCATAAAAGCATCGTAATCTTTAATTGCAATTCCTGAAACTTCCGAAAGTTTGTCAACATATTCATTGAAAGATGCCGTATTTTCCACAGCCATTGCTTTATCGGGCCGCCAGGCAGGCAAAATAGAAACCTCAAAACCGTCTGCCTTTATTTGCTGATGGTATTCCAAAGAATCCACCGGATCGTCAGTTGTGCATATGGTATGAACATTTGCCCTTCGGATAAGATTTCGAACAGAATATTCAGGTGTCTGAAGTTTTGCATTACACTCATCCCAAATTTCCTTCGCGGTTGCCGGACTTAAAAGTTTATCGATTCCAAAAAAGCGTTTAAGCTCCAGGTGTGTCCAGTGATATAACGGATTACGCAATGTCTGCGGAACGGTTTCCGCCCATTTTTCAAATTTCTCCCAGTCGGAAGCATCACCTGTGCAATAACGCTCATTTATTCCGTTGGTACGCATTGCCCGCCATTTGTAATGGTCGCCGTGCAGCCATATTTCCGCCAGATTTTCAAACTGCCTGTCTTCCGCAATTTCCTTCGGAGAAAGATGGCAGTGGTAATCAAAAATTTGCATTTTTTTAGCGTGGCTATGATACAATTCCTGAGCTGTTTTTGTTTGAAGCAAAAAATCTTCATCCATAAATTTCTTCATAACTAATTTTCTTACAGATTAAACAATCTTTTTAAATGGCGTTCATATATATTCTCCTCAACACAACTTCCGACAATACCCGCATGTTTTTTTAACAAATCTGTATAGGTGTTTCCCATTTCTGCGGCAAGCTTGTATCCAACATGAATAAGTTGTCTTAAACCCGGATTATAATCGGGATGTCCGGGAATATGCCGCAAAGTATTTGCAAACTTCTCGCCACTCCATTTTTCAACATCTTCTATGGAAGGAAGCATAGATTCATCAATATCAATAACATCGGCATAAGGTTTACAAAGCTCTTCCATCCTTCCAAGTGCACCTGCATAAATTGCCTTTGCGACTTTAAGTCCGTCATCGCCCGAAACAGCAAGACCGATAACTTCCTCAAGCCATGTGGTACCGGCAGTTTTCACATGAATGCCTTTATCATATTTCTTTATAATTTCAGCCATTACAGGATAAATTGTAAACTTATCCGAACCTGAATGTACACTCAGTTTGAGGTCTTCTGGAAGTCCGAATGTTTTTACTGCATAATCAATTACCAAAACATCCTGTTCAAATTCCTTAGCAAACTGCTCTACATCACCAGCATAATCAACACCTTTGTTAAATCTTCCGGTAAATTTTGGTGCGATTGTTTGTGCAGGAATATTTTCATCTGCAATCATTTTCAAAATAAAAAACATGTCAACCGGTGTTTGCGGCGATTCCACCTCATCCATGGAAACCTCGGTAACGAAATTACCCACACCTTTTTTGGCTTCAATATATCTGTAAATTTTCCCGGCTTCCTTAATTGCCGCAAGAAACTTTCCGGCAACTTCTTCAAGTAATGAATCTGTAATTTTTACAGGTTTATCAATCCCGGGAATAAAAACTTCATCACCAAAAGAAGCACATGATTTTTTAAATGCAGCTGTTTCTTCCGGTGTCGATTCACTGTTTATATACATTGCCACATCAAGAGTAAAAAAATCTGAATGATCGATAAACCTGTCAACATTGGTAAGATTTATATGATCTGCATCCACAAAATAGGGGCTTTTCCAGCCAAGATTTCTGACTGCATTATTGGCTTCCTTTCTGGTTCCTTCCGGTTCCGAGTTTACGATGTTGTGCTCGCGGTTTGACTTATTCCACACAGGTGTAATTTCAATTCCTTTTTCGTTTGCTTTTAACAATGCACGCAACTGAGCTTCACCCTGATGATTAAAACGGTCTCCCACTCCAAAACTAAATTTTCCTAACTTCATTTTATATGTTTTTTATTATTTATATTATGAATTTAAAATCTCCGTGTACGAACACGAAAGTAAATATATATTTCCAACTATCAAAGAAAAATTAATAACTTCAAGAAATTTACTGAATAAAACTTCCTGTTTTCCGGATTAATTGAAATTTTTATTCAATATTATTCCTTAAAAAAAACAAAAGCCGGTAAAACAGTAATTTACCGGCTAAATATTTTTTCAAAACTTTTTATTACTTTTTTTCTGACAGAAAAGAATTGTAAACCCATCCTGCAAACATGGCACCCGCAGCAGGAACAAGAATAAACAGCCACAGCTGCCCGATGAAGTCACCTCCTGCAAAAATTGCCTGCGAAATACTGCGGGCCGGATTTACAGAAGTATTTGTTACCGGAATACTTATCAAATGAATAAGCGTTAAGGTCAGCCCGATTGCAATACCTGCAAATCCTTTTGGTGCACGTGCATCGGTTGCTCCCATTATTACAATCAGGAAAACAAAAGTTAAAACAAACTCTATAACTACCGCCGACAAAACACTGTAACCGTGCGGTGAAAGATGCCCGTAGCCATTTGAAGCAAATGCACCGGCTTTTGTATTGTCGATTACAAACTCTGAACTGCCCGTGGCAATCAGGTATAAAACAGAAGCGGCCAGAATTGCACCAAGAATCTGAGAAACAATATAGGGCAGCACATCTTTAGCACTGGTACGTCCTCCGGCGAAAAGCCCGAGTGTTACTGCCGGGTTAAAATGTGCACCTGAAATATGCCCGAGTCCGTAAACTCCTACCAGTACAGTAAGACCAAATGCAAGGGCAACACCGGCATAGCCGATTCCAAGGCCCGGAACAGCAGCTGCAAAAACTGCACTGCCGCACCCTCCCAAAACTAAAATGAAGGTTCCGATAAATTCAGCTAAATTTCTTTTCATAAAATCAAATTTTAAGTTATTATATTCCAATATTATTAAATAGTACTCAAATATAATAACCATAAGTATAATTTTAATAAGTTTCAGAAAAAATCATCAGTAATTCTCTATTTTTGGCACTGAACTGCAAGTAATTGAGCTGTTGACAGCCCAGTAACAATTGTTATAATGTACAAATTAAATATGCAAGAAAAAGATATGACAAAAGAAAGGCAAATGAACTTAAATTCATTGTTCAAAAAGCTGATACCATTTGCCAAACCATACAAAAATCTAATATTTTATACTCTCCTGCTCACCCTGATTGGTTCTTTTGCAGCCCAGATAAATGCTTTTGTATTACGCTACACCGTGGACAGTATCAGCGAAATGATGGTTGCAAAAAAGGTACTAAGCGAAAGTTACAGTATTCTTATTTTTATTTCTGTCATTCTATTATCGAAAGAACTTTTGTATGCCGGAATTCAGTTTGGACAGAAGTATTTTGGGGAAAAACTGAGAATACTCATTGCACGCGACCTTTCACAAAATATTGTAGAGCGTATTTTAACCTACAAAATGGCCTTTTTTACCTCACCCGAAAATGAAAGCGGTAAACTGCAAACCCGTATTGACTGGGGAATCAGCGGTCTGACACGAATGGTCCAAAACTTTTTTATTGATGTACTGCCGCTGTTCGCAAATGCCGTGATGGCACTGATTGTAATGTTTTCGGCAAACTTTTATGTTGGTCTTGTAGGGTTGTGTATAATACCAATATATTTTTTCATCAGTCAGAAACAGGCAAGAAAGTTAGGCGGTTTCAGAAGAAGAATGCGCAGCTACCGCGAAACAAAAAATAATCAGATAATTACAATTATTGACAGTATCAATGTCATAAAATCATTTGTGCGCGAACCGATTGAAGCCGAAAAGCAACGCCGCATTCAATATGACATGACCGAAAATCAGCTTCAAACCCGAAAAACAAGCTTTATGTTCGACAGTGTGAAAAGCTTTATTGAACAAATCGGGGTGGTAATTATAATTATATTGACTGCTTATCTCGTTCTTTCCGGAAAAATGTCAATCGGTGCAATAATGTTTCACATTCTGCTGTTCAACAATGTTACGGCTCCTATCCGGCAGCTTCACCGGATTTATGACGACATGAACGATGCTCTAATCTATTCCGAAAGCTTTTTCAATATCCTTGAAGCTGAACATGAAATTGAAGGAAGCGGCAGCTACATTCCCGAAAAGCTTACCGGAAAGATTGAACTGAGAAATGTAAGCTTCACCTACCCCAACGGTAATGTGGCATTAAGAAATGTCAGCTTTAAGGTTATGCCCAATAAAATAACCGCACTTGTGGGACTTAGCGGTGCCGGAAAAAGTACTGTGGTAAACCTGCTTGACAAATTTTATGAGCCCACCTCCGGACAGATTTTTATTGACGGAGTGGATATTAGTGAATATGATACCGCCTATTTACGAGAAAACATTGGTCTTGTGCTTCAAAAAAATCACATTTTTAAAGGTACAATTGCTGAAAATATTCTTTACGGAAATATCAACGCAGACTCAGACGACATAATTGAAGCAGCCAAAAAAGCATATATTCATGACCAGATTATGGCTTTGCCAAAAGGATACAACTCTGATGCAGCCCAGCTTTCGGGCGGACAACAGCAGCGAATTGCCATTGCCCGGATGTTTATTAAGAATCCTCCGATAATTTTCCTTGATGAACCAACCGCCAACCTGGATGCAATTGCAACTGAACAGGTCAAGAAAAGTCTGGATGCAATAAAGGAAGACCGGACAGTTATAATCATTTCACACAATATTTCACAAATAATTGATGCCGAACATATTGTGGTTCTCGAAAATGGAAAACTTGTGGAAGACGGAACACATGAAGATTTGCTGAAGCACAGGGGCGAATATCATAACATCTTCAATGCAATGGCAAACAGCCTTAACTTCGATAAAATAAAAGTTTCTTTGGAGGAGTAATGAAAAATTTACCTTCTGAAGGCAGGCGGTGGCAAAGAGGAAATTTACTAAGTGGTTATTTATGGATATTAGGTTGATACTTGTGGATATTTTTAATCACAAAAATAACCTCTCTGCAAAAAGTGCAGATGTAACATTCCGGTTTATCCAACGCATCGACATATTATTTTTACCAAAAGGTTGTTTCTTTAACCACAGAGGACACGGAGGGCCACAGAGTTTAAATTATCCAGTGAATTAGCTATTCTTTTTAATGCTGATTGTAGCTTATTAACAGCACGGTTATTCTCTGTGTATCTCTGT
>CAZXTX010000230.1:0-5212 GCA_964643695.1 uncultured Mariniphaga sp.
GAAACAGTTTCAATTGCCTGATTTCCCATTATTCCCGCAAAATAAAGTGTTACTATCGTCATGCTTGCAATTTGCCCCACAACCCTCATGGTAGCGGCAGTTCCTGATGCAAGGCCAATCTGGCTTTTATCAACCGAGCTGAGTATTGTATTCATGTTTGGTGATGAAAAAAAAGCAAATCCAAGACCTACCCATACAAGAATTGCAACTATTGCCCAAATTGGTGTATTTTCTGTAAGCATGGCAAATGCTGCAAGACCGGCCATACACATAAACATGCCAAGAGTTGCAAGATAACGCGGCTGAAACCGGTCGGAAAGCCTGCCTGCCACAGGTGAAAAAACAGCCATCATGGTTGGTTGTGCAATTAATATGATTCCTGCATCTTTGGGAGTCAGGCCATGAATTTTTTGAAGAAAAAGACTTAGTAAAAATACAATTGCAAAGGTTGAGCTGTAATTAATCAGGGCTGCAATATTTGAGAATGCAAATAAGCGGTTGCCCGTAAAAAGTCTGGTTTCGAGAACAGGCATTGATGAGCGGCTTTCAATATTCCAGAATGCAATAAGTGCAATTGTGCCGCCACCCATCAGCAGCCAGCCATATATGTCGGGAATAAGCGATGAACCATAAACCAGAGCAATCAGTCCTGTCATATAAAAAAAAGTTCCTTTCAGTCCCATTTTTTTACCGGAATCAGTGTTCACTTTGTCACTTCCCAAATACAGAAATGTAAGTATAATAGTGATAATCCCGATTGCTGCAGAAACAAAGAAGATTGACCGCCAGCCTGTGTACTGTGTTAACAGTCCGCCGGCAAAAGGGCCAAAAGCAAGTCCTGAATATACAGATGACACTGACATTCCAAGTACGCTTCCGCGATATTTTGACGGAAAAGCCGAAACTAAAATTGCCGGCCCGGTAGTACTTGAAAAGGCAGCACCCACACCCTGAATAAAACGAAAAACTATCAGCCATAAACCATTTTGTGCAAATCCGCAGCCAACAGAAGCAATAGTGAAAATGACAACTCCGGCTTTAAATATTAGACGTATTCCCTTTAAATCTCCTATGCGTCCGGCAGGAAGCAGAAACATGGCTGTAGCTAATAAAAAGGAAGTTATAATCCAGCTTAATTCAATAGCGTTAAGATTAAAACTTTTTTCAATTGCCGGCAGTGCAATATTAACTGATGATGTAAGAAAAGCACCCATAAATGAGGTAATTACCACAACTGTAAGGATGGAAATTTGCTTTTTTGTCCAGATCATTTTTCTGTTTCTGTTTTTTAAATGGTTTACAAAGGTAATATTTATGCGAATATGAGGATTTACCAATAATTGCGCAGTTTTTTTTATGGGCAGGTTGACGGAACTTTAGAACCAAGCAGGTTCATGGTTTAAAGAACTAAAAAAAACTGCCCTGTACAGAGCAGTTTTGTAAGGTGAGAAGATTAAAATTGTAATTTAAAAATCGATGCAAAATTAATAAAAACTATCAATTTTTAATCAGCAAGAGCTTAAAAGTTAGTAATCTTCGTAACGAGATATTATTTTTTTGTTTTTAAGAATATTTACAATTGCATCTATTATTTCGTCATCCTGCAGTGAAGCATAATTGAATACCACATCAAAATCATTATTGGTAGCTTTTCGGCCAATAACTTTTTCTATAAAAGAATCACGTTTAATATCCATCTCCTTTACATATTGTGCCGCTTCGGCTGATGAGCATTCACGCAGCTGCATAATGCGGTTAATACGCCATTCTGCAGGTGCTTCCAGCCTTACATTCAGTTTGTTTGGTAAATCTTTTAAAATTATTCCGGCCGAACGTCCCACAATAATGGTACGCCCTTTACAGGCAAGCCTGCAAACCACACCTTTAAAAGTATTGATTAACTGAATGTCTGAAATATCATATATGGTTTCATTTTTAAAAGCCCTGCCTACCTCTATGAGCATTTTCACTGCTTCCTCAGTATCATCATATCCTCCTGTTTTAACATCTTTAATAATCTCATCAACCACAACCTCAATCATGTCCCTGTCAACCCATTGCCATTCAACATCGGTTTTTGTATCAGACATATAGCTGTATCCGGTAAGAATTTTTGACAGCTTTATTGCAATACGTTGTGCCGAGCATCCTGATTGTCTGGATATTGTAACTATTGGGCCGGGAAAATCACCCGTTTCAAGATCAAAGCAGCTAATGGTTTTGATAAAACTTTTAAAATATTTTTCCATTGTAGAGATGAATTTATATTGCCAAAGCAATTTTTATTTCCGAAGTTACAATCTATTTTTTTTAATTAAATCAAAAGATGTTGTAGAATAGCTCATTTTAGGAATGTTATACAACACTTTCAGAAAATAATTCTTTTTTGAAAGTAGCCAAATGTTTACAAACAAGGTAAAATGAATCTGATGGTACGGTTATTTGGGGCCGGGCTTTTTAGGCCCGATATTTTTCATGGTAATTTTATAAAAAAGCGTTGAAAAAGGCGGAATTTCATTTAAACCTTTTGCACCGTATGCAAAATCGGAGGGAATATACATTTCAAATTCGGCACCATTATTCATATAGCTTATTCCGTCAAGTAATCCTAAAACAGGATGAACCTCTTTTGAATAGCGATAAGGGAAATTCCAGATATTATTTTGATAATTTTTAGTGTCGTCAATTTGTGTTTTGTTGTAAAATCCTTTAAATTCGACACTGCATGTGTCACCTTCCTGCGGAACAGGCCCGGATCCTTCTTTTATAATAAGATAATATATTCCCCGTTTGGTGATATTTATTTTTTCGCCACGGTCAGTCAGAATTGTAATTAATGAATCCAGTTCTTTCATTTCCATTTCACGTGTACGTGTTTTTTCTTCTACCGGTTCCTGTGAACAGGAAATAACAGTTTGCAGCAATATAAAAGAAACCGTAAAACTGAAGATAATGTGAAAAAATCTCATATACCAAATGATATTTAATTGTGGCTGAAAGTTACAACTTTACCCATAATTTGCAATATTTTATAAATAAACAAATTGAATTGGAACTCTTTTGTGGTCATATACCGTGAAGAACCATAATTATTTAGTTTTGTTTCAGAAAGATAGTAAATGATAAAAGAAAAATTAAATGACAAAAAAATATACCAATGCCCTTTCAGATTCTTTGTCGCCATATTTGCTTCAGCATGCACATAATCCGGTTAACTGGCAGCCATGGAGCGATGAGCTTGTCAAAAATCCTGAAAATAATGATAAGCTGTTACTCATTAGTATCGGTTATGCCGCGTGTCACTGGTGTCATGTTATGGAAAAGGAGAGTTTTGAGGATGAGGAAGTTGCTTCTGTGATGAACAGATATTTTGTCAATATAAAGGTTGATCGGGAAGAGCGCCCCGATGTTGATAACTATTATATGACCGCTGTTCATTTGATGGGGTTTCACGGAGGCTGGCCGTTAAACATAATTGCTCTGCCAGATGGCCGTCCGGTCTGGGGTGGTACTTATTTTCCAAAAGAAACCTGGATAAACACCATTACATCGGTTGCACGTTTCTGGAGTGAAAATCCGAATAAAACCAGGGAATATGCCGATAGTCTTCAAAACGGTATTGCACGCGCAATGCTGCCGGTTGAAACAGATACCGTTATTCCTGCATCATCACAGCTTATTAAAAACAGTGTTGAAAAATGGAAAAATAAATTCGATCCGGTTAACGGCGGACAAAAAGGTGCTCCAAAATTTCCGATGCCTGTAAATCTCGACTTCTTGCTGAATTACGGAATTTTGAAGTCAGATAATGAAGTCCTTGATTTCGTTAAACTTACTCTTGAAAAGATTATCCGGGGCGGTATTTATGATCAGATTGGCGGCGGGTTTGCAAGATATTCGGTTGATGAAAAATGGAAAGTTCCGCATTTTGAGAAGATGCTGTATGACAACGCCCAGTTGATTAGTATATATTCAAAAGCATATCAGCATTTTAAATCTCAAGAGTTTAAAACGGCAGTTGATGAAACTGTGAATTTTATCGAGCGTGAATTAATGGATACCTCATATGCTTTTTATTCTTCGCTGGATGCTGACAGTGATGGTGAGGAAGGCAAATTTTATGTGTGGCGGCAGGATGAACTCAAACAAATTTTGAATGATGATTTTGAAATGTTTTCCCGATATTTTAATGTTAATTCCGAAGGTTTATGGGAAGATGGCAATTATATTTTGCTTCGTACTTTATCTCAGATTGAGTTTGCAGAAAAGAACGGATATAATAATGGGGAGTTTGACAAAAAAGTTGCCCTTTGGAAGAAAGTTTTGCTTGACCACCGTTCAGCAAGAAACCGACCATCACTTGATGATAAAACCATTATTTCGTGGAATGCACTTGTTATAAGAGGACTTGCTGATGCCTATAAAGCCTTCGGACTTGAAAAATATAAGGAGCTGGCTCTGAAAAATGGTAATTTCATTCGCGAAATTATTACGAAAAATAATGGTAATCTGTTGCATACATGGAAAAAAGGGGAGGGAATGGTAAGCGGTTTTTTGGAGGATTATGCAATGGTTATTCAGGCATTCCTTGCAATTTATGAAATAACCGGTGAAACCGAATGGCTTAAATCAGCAGAAAAATTAGCAGAATATACAATTAGCCGGTTTTATGATAAACTGCACGGACTTTTTTATTTCTCGGAAATTAGTGAAAACAATCTGTTCCCCGGACATTTTCAGACCGAGGATAATGTTTTGCCGTCTGCCAATTCGGTTATGGCAGATTGTCTTTTCAGTTTGTATCATCAGTGTGGTAAACCGGAATATTTAACAATGGTAAAAAAAATGCTTTATCATATTACGCCTCAGTTTACAAAATATCCCCGAGCTTTTGCAAACTGGGGAAATTTGATGCTGAAACTTACCGAACCGTTTTATGAGGTTGTCATTTGTGGTGAGGAAGCTTTGAAGAAATATTTAAGTATGCAAACGGAATATTTGCCAAATATCCTTTGGGCCCTTTCACCGGAAGAAAGTAAAATGCCGCTGTTCGAAAGCCGTTATATTCAGGGGAAAACTTTGATATATGTATGCAGGGACGGAACCTGTAACCTGCCTGTGGAAAACATCTCGGAAGCTTTAAAGATAATTGGTGACCGTAAAACATTATAATGATTTTGTCTGATATTGTTGTTTGAGTGATTTGTGAAAA
>CAZXTX010000231.1:0-5089 GCA_964643695.1 uncultured Mariniphaga sp.
ACCTATTTTTGAAACAAAATTTAAACAGTATGAGAAAATTGATTCTGAATTTTGCGCTGATTCTTTTTGTATCGGCATTTTTAAGTTCCTGCGGTTTGTCTGAAAGTTCCAAAATACCGGTTCTTTTCGATACTGATGCCAATAATGAAGTGGATGACCAGCATGCAATGGCATATCTGTTTTTTAGCGGTAATCATTTTAAGGTTGAAGGAATAACCGTAAATGCAACCAGCGACCCCACCGGATATTCCACACAGTCTGATGTGAAGGAACATTATGATGAAGCAAAAAGGGTTATGCAGCTTTGCGGTGATTTATACGGAAAAATTCCATTGAGAACCGGTGCAAACGGCTCTTTTGATGAGATAAAAAACAAGATTGATCAGCCCGATTTTGACGGACACGAAGCTGTCGATTTCATTATTGAGCAGTCGATGAAAAAGCGCAGACAGAAACTTGTGCTGCTGCCCGTGGGGAAGCTTACCAACATTGCGCTTGCATTGCTGAAGGAGCCAGCAATTGCCGAAAATGTGAGAATTGTGTGGCTTGGCTCCAACTATCCCGAGCCGGGAGAGCATAATCAGGATTGGGATATTGAATCGATGAACTATATTCTGGATGTGGATGTGCCGTTTGAAATGGTAACCGTGCGTTATGACGACCCGTCGGGTACTGCGGCAATTATTGCATCCAAAGACCAGATGCTGCACCGTATGCCGGGCAAGGGGCCGGTTATTAAAAAGCCGGTTACGGGAAGGCATGGCGGCGAGTTCAACAATTTCGGCGACTATTCGGTAAGTCTGTTCAGTGAGTTTGGAATGTGGGGAAATCCTCCCGGAAGGGCTCTATTTGACATGGCAGCTGTGGCAGTTGTGAAAAATCCCGGCTGGGCAGAAACCCGCGAAATACCGGCACCGGTTTATGTAAACGAAAAGTGGATTGAAAGACCTAATAATCCGAGGAAAATAATTATCTGGGAATGGTTTGACATCTACGGTATAATGAACGACTTTTTTGTTACGATGGACAACTACAAACTGGTGAAGGCTAAAAAATAACAAAAAAATACCCGTGGTATTTTGAGTTTTGCCACGGGTATATATGATTTTATTCAAATTCAATCTTTTCGAAAAATTCGGGCCGGTGATAGTCCGGATTTTCTGTTTTTATGGGATTCCATGTTACATAGTGAGGAACTTCGGTTTCATCGCCGCATTTGTAGAAGTTGGCCCTGGCCTTCAGGTTGTTGAACGATTTCAGATTGCTGTATGCAAAAATCTCAATCGGAATGCGAATCATCATCTCCCATTCAAAATTGCCTGACTTTTTATCGAACGGTTCACTTCCCAGTGTGGACTTGATTTGGATTTTTTCAACTGTTGCCGGATCCACAAATTTGCGGTTTCCCCTTCCCGGGCCATAAGCTAAATGAATTGTTCCGATGCAGCTGAATTCAAAATTGTAATAATTTTCACCATCGGGCGAAACAAAAAACTCAACGCAGCTGTCTTTATAAACTTCGCCGTTTGTACGGGTTTCCACCGCACGGATATGTTCTTCCTCAACATAATATTTCAGTAGTATTTCGTCTTCCGTGTGAGCAATTCTGAAATTTACTTTCGGAAGATAACTGAAATCTTTCCAGTTGAGGGTTTGCACCGGATGCACAACTGCCTGTTTTTCGAGCATGCTTTCAGCCACTGCAAAAGCAAGTGGTTTTTTAGCACTGATTTTTTTAATAAAAAGCTGGGTCATATTGTTATAATTTGAATTTTTGTAAAGGTAGTCAATATTTTTATTTCCGATTTTTCAATATGAATGTATATTTGAGATTCTTATATTAAACAAAACAGGATAAGTTTTAATGGCGCAAACGGAATTTATTATTGTATTGACTGAACACCGCTTTTTAGGCAACATTTTTCAGGCATGTATGATTGAGAGAAAAGAGAAGTTTTTTTCTGTTTTAAATGTGGTGAAGCCTGCTGATTTTGATAATGACGAATATGAATTCCAAGCTTATGAAAAAGAGCTGATTTTACTGATTGATAGATATAGTGACAAAAAACTGATGCGCAGGTTTTCACGTGCAAAAAATGTAGTCGAGTTTTATGAGCAGCTTGATAATGAAAAGTTAAATAAATTTGTTTTACCATATATTGAACAGTGTAAGTTTAAAATTGCCTCAATTTTAATGTTAAGTCCGGTGCGGCTTATGAAAAAGGAAATAAATTATCCAAATTTATATGAAGATGATATAATTGAAGTACCCCCTTTTTTTGCAAAGCCGGTTTTGTATTTTGAGCGGACATCAGAAGAAACATTGTACAGGTTGAAAGTTTTCCTGGAAAAGAAAGAAATATTTTTACAAAATCAAAATGTTCAGGTAATTACTGATAATCCTTGTGTAATAACAGCCGGACGGCAGTTGCTGGTTTTTGAAAAGATGGATTCCAAAAAGCTCAGGCCCTTTCTCTCAAAGGAGTATATTTCTGTTCCAAAGTCAATGGAAGAGAAATATTTTGCCGGATTTGTAAGAAACAGTGTCCGCAATTTTGATGTTGTTGCCAAAGGATTTCAGCTTATTGAGGCGGAAACTGAAAAGTTTGCAATATTATCGCTTGAATATGATTTGGAGAGTAAACCAACCTTTGTTTTGAAATTCAGATATGACGATGAGAAGTTTTACTTAAACTCCACTAAAAATGCTGATGTGAAATTTCAAAATAAAAATGACGAGTTTATAATAAGAAAAATAAGCAGGGATTTTGAATGGGAGAACTCAGTTTTAAATGTTTTGTCTGAATTCAGGCTGACTGAGAAAAACGGATACTATTATTTGTCGGATTTGGAATTGTTGCAGAGTGATGACTTGCTTTATTATTTTATTGCCTGGATAAGTGAAAACAGAAAGGTACTTGAACAGAAAAGGATTTTAATTGAGCAGGATAAATTGGGAAAAATCTATTTTACCGGTGAAAGAAAATTTGAAGCTAAAACTGATTTGTCGGAAGACTGGTTTGATGTTAATGTTAGCGTTACATTTGGCTCTTTTACTTTTCCTTTTAGTAAACTGAAAAAATATATTTTAAATGATATTCGTGAATTTGAATTGCCCGACGGTAAAGTGGCGGTGATTCCCAAAGAATGGTTTTCGCGTTATAAAACTCTGTTTCCGTTTGCCCGGATTAAAGGTGATAAAATGATGTTTGAAAGGCATTATTTTGCATTGCTACAAAATATTCTGATGCCTTTTGATGATTCAATAATGGGGAAAGTTCAAAAATCACGGCCGGTTTCAGGAAAAAATATTTTACCCGATGGTTTGAAGGCAGAAATGAGAAGTTACCAGAAAACCGGATTTGACTGGCTCACCGAATTACATAAAAACGGCTTTGGGGGCTGTTTGGCCGATGATATGGGATTGGGCAAAACTTTACAGACATTGGCATTGCTGCTGAAATTTAAGCGAAAAAATAAAAATCCTTTCATATCAGACAACAACAGGAAAAGCGGACAGCTTGAACTTTTTGCAGCTGAAGAGTCAAACGGAAATAAACAACTGGCAAGCCTCGTTGTGGTGCCTGTATCATTGATTCACAACTGGGAATCGGAAATAATGAAATTTACCCCGTCATTAAAAGTTTACAAGCATGTGGGGCAGCAGCGAAAAACAGATACAGGGCTTGAAAATGCACTCTCCTTTTATGATATTGTTCTTACAACATATGGAATTGTTCGTAATGAAACGGATATATTGTCAAGGTTTAAGTTTTTTTATCTGATTTTAGATGAAAGCCAGTATGTTAAAAATCCGTCTTCAAAAATATATAAAGCGGTGATGAAACTGCGCAGTGAGCACCGGCTGGTACTTACCGGAACACCCATAGAAAACTCACTGCTGGATCTTTGGGCACAAATGAATTTTTTGAACAGGGGGATTCTGGGAAACCTTGCATTTTTCAGACGTTTTTTTATAACTCCGGTTGAAAAACACAACAGCCGGGAACAGCAGGATAAATTGCAGATTTTAATCAGGCCTTTTATTCTCAGACGCACCAAAGATGAGGTGGCACAGGAACTTCCGAAGCTTATGGAACAAATTGTGATTTGTGAAATGGATGAAACTCAGAAGCTTAACTATGAAATTGAAAAATCGGCAGTCCGAAATTCAATTTTGTCGGGAGCTGAAAAAGATGGAGTTGAAAATTCTGCAATAATTATTCTCAGAGGCCTTACAAGGTTAAGACAACTGGCAAATCATCCCAAACTGCTTGAAGATTATGGAAAAGGTGAGTCAGGCAAATTCAGTGAAATATTCAGAATGCTTGAAAATATAGTGGCGGAAAATCATAAAGTACTTGTTTTCTCCTCTTTTGTAAAACATCTTGAACTGATTCGTGCAGGTATTGAAAAAGAGAAATGGAAATACAGCATGCTAACCGGACAAACCTCAAATCGGAAAGAAGTTATTCGTCAGTTTCAAGAAGATTCTGAAAACCGTATATTTTTAATTTCGTTAAAAGCCGGCGGGGTGGGATTGAACCTTACCGGTGCCGGTTATGTGTTTATTATTGATCCGTGGTGGAATCCGGCAGTAGAAAACCAGGCAATCAGCCGGGCACACAGAATCGGACAAAATAAACCTGTATTTGTGTATCGTTTTATTACAGAAGATTCAATTGAGCAGAAAATTCAGCATTTGAAAGAGAAAAAAAGTTTGCTCGCAGATAAATTTATTAACACAAACAACCCGTTGCAGGAGATTTCAAAAGAAGAACTTTTAAGCTTACTGAAATAGAAACAGGAGGAAGTTAAATTGGATTAATTCTTCCTGTTTCAATAACTGATATTTGTTTTAGTTCAGTATTTAGAAGAAAATCTTGTAGCTAATATATGGAAACATAATTGTGAGCTCATAAGGTTCAATGGAATTTGATCTGAAATTATATGCGTGACCTAAAAACTCTCTTTGCAAAAGCAGATTTTTGACTTGAAGAATAATGGAGTGAGACAAATTTGATTTATTAATGGTATAGTTCATTGAAATATCAACGTAATAGTTTGTTGGTGCTTGTACTTCAAAAAT
>CAZXTX010000232.1:0-5083 GCA_964643695.1 uncultured Mariniphaga sp.
AATTCAGTATAATGTTTATAGCTGATGTTTGTTTACAGGGTTGCCAATATAAAATTTAAAGACATGACCCTGTCGGGTGTTGGAGCCGAAAAAGTTGGTGGTAGATGGAATGAGATGGGAACACGTGCCGTTTATTGCTCTGAAAACTCAGCATTGGCTTTGTTGGAATACTATGTACATTCTGATAATACAGCCTGCCTGCCTAAGAAGATTCTAATTGCAAAAGTTAAAATTCCTGACGAATTTGTTATTCATAATCTTGAAAAACTGCCTGAATTTTGGAATCAATATCCTTACAATTCGTCAACCGCTAAAATTTTTACTGAATTGGCAAAAAGCAGAGATTTTTTCGCTTTAAAAGTACCCTCAGCAGTGGTGCAATTAGAACATAATTTTATTCTTAATCCCCTTTATAAAAATTTTGGGCAAGTTGAGGTGGTTGAATCTTTTGATCTGAAGATTGATAAGCGGCTTATGAAAATATAAGGTTTAATGTCGTTTGGTTAAGGATTTTTACTAAACATCACCCTGTACTCCTCTTCATTTGCAACGAGGAGCAGATGAGCAGCGTTATCTTGATAACCAATGCTTAAAATCGTTGGCATTTGACCGGCTTACAAATATTTGTTCTTTGGTGGGGATGTGAAGATTTAATAATAACCGGCCGGAAAACCAGATGGACATATCTTTAACGGCTTTACGCGATACAATGTATTGCCGGTTGATTCTGAAAAAATCATTTGGAGACAACTGCTGCGACAGATTTTCTAAAGTGTCGTCAATAACATAGCTTATATTGCTGAATGTATAAACTTTAACAATTTTATACTCAGTATTAAAGTAAGCAATATCATTGGTCGCAACAGGAATTAATTTATCCTTATACGACACCAGTAGTGATTTTTTATAGGATGATTCCCGCCCTAATGTTTCTATCAGGTTTTGCAAAACCGTTGAATTATACTGTTCCGGTTCTTTTGTCTGTATCAGCTTTCTCATTTTAGTAAGTGCACGACTGAGGTCTTCTTTATTAATTGGTTTTAAAAGATAATCAATGCTGTTTACTCCGAAAGCCTTAAGCGCATATTCATCATAAGCCGTGGTGAAAATGATGGGCGCCTCAATGGTAACCTCCTTGAATATTTCGAACGACGATCCATCGGCCAGATGAATATCAAGGAAAACCAAGTCCGGCATAGCGTTCTCGCAAAACCATTTAATGCTTTGTTCTATGGTTTGGAGTACGTCTATAACCTCAATATCAGCTGCAACCTCACCAATTAAGTTTTTGAGGTGTTTGGCAGCTCTGTTTTCATCTTCTATTAGTAATGCTTTCATTTACATAAGCTGTTTTGAGTTGTTGACAGGGTAATGCAATGGCAGGGTGACACTGAAGTATCCTAAAAAGTTTGAAATTTCAATAGACCTTTGATATTTCAACCTGAAACGTTCGGCAAGGTTTGATAATCCGATACCACTTCCGCTCTGGGGCGTTTTTTTAAGCTGTATCTTGTTTGATACGGTTACAAAGGGTGTTGGACCCACTAAAACAGAAATCGTTAAAGGAGTTTCTGTGGTAATCACATTGTGCTTAATGGCATTCTCTATCAAAAGCTGGATGCTTAACGGAACTATTTCATAGCTCAGGTATTGCTTATTGATTGAGATTTCAAATATCAGGCTGTTTTCATACCTGAGCTGCATAAGATCAATATAGCTGTTGGTAAATTTAAGCTCACTCTCCAGAGTTGTTGAATCTTTATCGGACAATACATAGCGGAATACCGAAGAGAGCTGCTGTAGGTAGTTACGCGCCATAGCGGTATTCTCCTCAATTAACGAGTCGAGGGAATTAAAAGTGTTGAATAAAAAATGAGGGTCAAGCTGATTTTTAAGCACTTCAAATCTCGACCGCTCATTTTCGGCCTTCAATGCCTCAAATTCTATTGCAAGCCTCTGCTTTTGAGATGACAAATAAATAATAACAGATGAAAAAAGGACGCCGGTTGCCAAAACAACATCTTTAATTAATGTGCCAATACGGCCACCGGGAGGAATATTCTTTACATTGGTAACTATTTGCATTAAAAATGCAATGATAGTATTAAAAAACAGGGCAATAGTCAGCGAACAAGCGATTGCCACAAAAATCTTAATTTGTTCTTTCAGTTTGCTCTCCAGAATTCTAAAATTTATAGCAAACAGGGTGAAAAAGTAAATATATGTTCCTGAAAAAAGAATAAAGGGCACCCAGAGGTTGAAATCTCTTTCAACATGTGGCCTCTCTCCTGACGGAACAAAAGCAGCACGTCCAAAGTAGAGAACTATAGCCAGTAACAGGGATACTACAAAAAAGAAAATTGTAGAGTATATCGCAGCATCTTTTGTTGACAATTTCAAGTTTTTCATCCTATGGTGTTTCATATTGCAAATGTAATAATTTAATGGAGTACTATATTACTCATATCGTAAAGCATTAATCGGGTCAAGATTTGATGCTTTTCGTGCCGGATACCAGCCGAAGAATATCCCAATGGCAGCACATACAAAAAACGAAATACCCATGGTGATGAGATTTAGTACAAATGGCCATCCTAAAAAGTAAGATGCAATGTACGAAAGCCCTACGCCAAATGCCATTCCTATCATTCCTCCCGCAAGGCTCATTATGGAGCTCTCAAAGAGGAATTGCTTTAATATATCATTGTTCCTGGCCCCCACTGCCATACGTAAACCTATTTCACGGGTACGTTCTGTAACCGTAACATACATAATGTTCATAATCCCAATACCGCCTACAAGCAATGAAATTGCTGCTATTGCTGCTAAGAGCATTGTAAGCATGCCGGTAACCGAATTTAACATGTCGAGAATTTGCTGCTGAGTACGTACTTCAAAATCATCATCGGCCCCATCTTTTATATTATGCGTTCTCCTGAGTATGGATTCAATATCGGCAACAGCAAGATCGGAAGCTTCTTCAGAGATGGCAGATGCCGAAATCATGTGAACATAGTTGATGGCAAGCATTCGCTTTTGAACGGTTGTGTAGGGCATAAGAATAATATCATCCTGGTTCATACCCATTTGGTTTTGTCCTTTGCTTTGTAATATACCTACAATTTTTACGGGAATTTTGCCAAGCCTGATTACTTTGCCCAGTGGTTTTTCACCATCATCAAAAAGATTATCAACAACGGTTTTTCCGACTAAACAGACTTTCTCTGCGGTTTTAACATCCTCTGCCGAAAAATTTGTACCCGATGCTATTTCATATTTGTTAATACTTAAATAATCTTCGTTAACACCACGAATAGAACCCGGCCAGTTATTTGCCCCATAAATTGCCTGTTGCGAGGCATTTACCACTGCAGATGCTTTGCTGATGTAGGACGAACCGGTAATTACAGCCTCTATATCGCTTTGTTTTAAGGATTGCACATTGCCCGATCCTATGTTTATTCCTCCCTGTGTCTGACTTGCCCTCATAACCATTATAACATTCGTGCCCATTGAAGAAATTTCAGCACTTATACTTTTGGTTGAGCTTTGACCTAAGCTAACCATCGCAATTACAGAGCCTATGCCAATAATGATTCCAAGCATTGTGAGCAGTGCTCTTGTTTTATTCCGAAGCAATGCTTTCCACGAAATTCTTATAAGATTTAATACTTTCATCTCTCTTAGCGTTTAATTCAACGTGTCAACCATAATATCATAAATCTTCATTTACAGGCAGGCTCTCAAGGGCAGCTGTTGCCGACGTGGTTTTTACAGCAGCGTCCTTTATAATCAGCCCATCGCGAAGCATGATGGTTCTGTTTGTAAAAACTGCAATGTCCGGTTCATGGGTTACAAATACTATGGTTTTTCCCTTGGCATGGAGCTCCTGAAAAAGATTCATGATTTCATAAGAGGTCTTTGTGTCAAGATTTCCGGTGGCTTCATCGGCAAGAAGCATTACAGGGTCGTTTACAAGAGCCCTGGCTATTGCAACACGTTGCTGCTGACCACCTGACAGCTGGCTGGGAGTATGCCCCATGCGATCAGTCAAACCCACCTGTTCTAAAGCATGAATTGCCATCTCACTTCTTTCTTTATTCGATATCGTGTGATTATACAGCAATGGCAACTCAACATTTTCGAGCGCAGAAGTACGTGGCAACAGATTGTACGATTGAAACACAAACCCAATTTTACGATTTCTGATTGTTGACAGCTCGTTTTTTGAAAGTTCACTCACTGAGATACTGTCCAGGTAGTAATTTCCCGAGGTGGGTTTGTCGAGGCATCCGAGAATATTCAAGAGTGTAGATTTCCCGCTGCCGCTTGCTCCCATGATGCTGACAAATTCTCCTTCATCAATCTCGAATGATATACCTTTCAAAGCATGGACTATTTCGCTGCCCATTATAAATTCTCTACGTAATTTGTCAATTTTTATTATTGTTTTCATGAATTTCAAATTTTAACAGACTACACACCACCGTTTGCTCTATTAGGTCTCCCCTTAGGCGGACTTGGCATTATGCTTGTACTTTTTTTGTCAGTTTGTTTTTTATCAATCGAAGCGGATAGTATAACCTGTTGCCCAACCAACAAACCCGATTTGGCGATAAAGTAAATTCCGTCGCCCAGTCCGGTATTTACAAGTTTTCTTGAAATTTGATTCCCCGTTTTTACCCAAACCCCCTTGCTTTCATCAAAATTGTCCACTTCAACGCCTGAGCTGGCAGCAACCATTTTATCCATTTGGAAATTAATTGCCTCTACAGGAACAAGTATACCATCTTCAGATGCAGCAATAATGATAATATTGGCTGTCATACCGGGTAATAACTTGTTTAGTGGATTAGGCGCATTAATGATAACTGTGTAGGTTACAACATTTGAAGTTATTGTGGGTTGCAGGCGCAGCTGACTTACTGTACCCGTAAATGTTTCATCAGTATAGGCATCAACGGTAAACCGGACTTGCTGCCCTACACTAACCATTCCAATATCGGCTTCATCAACATCTGCCTCAACTTGCATTTTGGTAAGGTCTTCTGCAATTTTAAAAAGAGTGGGGGTGGAAAAAGAG
>CAZXTX010000233.1:0-5073 GCA_964643695.1 uncultured Mariniphaga sp.
ATTTTGTAGCAATATAAAATAAAGGATTTATAGAAAGAAGGTTCAATTATGGATATAGAAAAAACCTTTATTAAAAATTTAGTTTCTTCATTTACTGGAGTAGGATTCAAAATTAAGTTTTGGGATAATGAAGAAGTTTTAGTGGGCGAAGGCACTCCAAAATTCACAATAAAATTAAATGAGCCACTAAAAAAGAAAGATATGCTTTTAAGTACTACTCTAGCTTTTGGTGAAGCATATATGGATAAAAAATTTGAAATTGATGGTGACTTATATTTCGCACTAGATTCAATACTTTACAATATAACTCACTTTAATTTTGACTTTAAAGGTCTTCCGAAAATATTTCATAAATCTTCCAAAGCCAAACAAAAAGAAAATATAGCATCTCATTATGATATAGGAAATGATTTTTATAGTCTTTGGCTTGATAAAACTCTTAGCTACTCATGTGGATATTTTAAAAATGAAAAAGATAGTCTGTATGATGCCCAAATGAACAAAATACACCATATTTTAAAGAAGCTTAACTTAAAAGAAGGTGATACTTTACTTGATATTGGCTGTGGTTGGGGTGCACTTTTAATCGAAGCAACTAAAAAATATAAAGTAAAAGGTGTCGGTATTACATTAAGTGAAGAACAATTTAAAAAATTTAATGAACGTATAAAAGAAGAGCATTTAGAAAGCTTTTTAGAAGTAAAATTGATGAACTATCTTGATTTGCCTAAACTAGATAAAACTTTTGATGCTGTAGTAAGTGTAGGTATGCTAGAACATGTAGGTAGAGATCATTATCCTGACTTTTTCAATTCAGTATCATCAGAAAAGAAATCGTGAATACCTGCCACAAGCGGTACTTCGGGCCCGACAACCACCATATTTACCTGATTTTCAAGCACTGCCTTTTTAATATTTTCAAAATCAGTAACCCCTATATTCAGGTTGATGCCAAGTTCAGATGTACCTGCATTTCCGGGGGCAAAAAACAGTTTCTTTACCTTTTCGCTCTGACTGATTTTCCATCCCATGGCATGTTCCCTGCCGCCTGAACCGATTATTAAAATATTCATTATTCTTCCAGCTTTTTATAGTGCGTTGTAACGTTCAAAGTTCTGCTGCATTGCATCACCTATCTTTTTTGATAACTCCTCATCGCCAAAAGTGCGGGCAATCTGTTCAAGCCTCTGAACAAAAAAGAGGTTTCTCTGAATTTCGTCGTTTATACTTTGTGTTTGTGAAAATCTGCTGTCAAATGAAAGAAAATATTGCAGTTCATCATTAAAAGTTTCAAAAGCTTCCTGCAAAACCATTTTGCCTTTTTCGGAGGCACCGGCTTTATAGTAATTTTCGATAAGTATAATTGAAAAGAACTCATACGGAACAATTTTTCGCGGAATCAACTCAAAACAACGGTCGATAACCGCAACTGCCGAATCTTTTTTCCCCTCCTCAATCAGTTCTGATGCAAGCCTGTTGAATACATTCCGGATATTGGTCATCATCCGTGAGTTGTTTTCGTCAATATATACCGACGGGTCGTTCATATTGCCGTATTCAAATTTGTTCATCAGGTTATCATACATGATGTCGGTAGCAACGGTTCCAAAGCTCATTCTGTCAGAAGGAGCACCGGCTTTAATCGGCACAAACCTGTATCCGAAACCTTCCACCTGAAAATAATCCTGCAAATTCATGTATTTGTTGCTTCCCACCGTAACTGCCCAGTATATTGGCCGTTCCCAGTTATTTGTGGCAATCAGGTCGAGAATCATCATTTCATCTTTCGGCAGGTAATTTTTATTTGAAAGGTCGATGGTTATGGTATCTACAATTTTGTCGTAATCCTGTGGCCTGACAACATTATTTCTGATAACTGCCTCTTTATCCACTTTGTAAGTGAGCACTTTTTTTGGCAGGTACGAAGCATTGTCGGCCTGCTGCAGTTTGGTTGCCGGATTATCATCCTTAATAAAATTGACAGCCTCTTTAAGATCAATTGTTTTTCTTGTAATTCGCGGATTATCCATCAGGTAAACAACATCGCGTGTTCCCTGCCGGTACTGTTCCTCAGTCATTGAAAACGGCAGCGGGTCAGATTCGTACGCCTTTCTTTTCATCTGGCTAATATACCAGTCGGTTTGCAGATAGCTGAGATTACAAACTCTTGCATCGGTACCCACACCCTCTACTTCCTGATTATACCAAAGCGGGAAAGTATCATTATCGCCGTTGGTGAAAATAACTCCGTTCGGCTTACAGGTTTTCAGATAATTTGCACCAAGGTCGCGGGCGGTGTATCTGCCCGAGCGGTCGTGGTCATCCCAGTTTTCGGAAGCCATTATTCCCGGAACCAGAACCAGTGTAAGAATACCTGCAACAATTCCGGCAGGAGCCTCCTTCATTATTTTTTTGAGCAAATCGGCAACGGCAATAACTCCGAGGCCAATCCAGATTGCAAAAGCATAAAACGAACCGGCGTAGGCATAATCACGCTCACGCGGCTGATGCGGTGCCTGATTCAGATAGATAACAATTGCCAGTCCGGTCATGAAAAAGAGCAGAAAAACAACCCACAACCCCTTTTTGCCTTCTTCGCCTTTGTTGTACTGGTAAAAAATTCCTGCCAGTCCGAGCAGCAGCGGCAGTAAAAAATATGTATTCCTAGCCTTGTTGCCGGCAAACCTGTCGGGTAAATTGTCCTGACTGCCAAGGCGCATTTCATCAATAAACTTAATGCCACTCAGCCAGTTACCGTAAAGCGGTTCGCCGTGCCCCTGAATGTCATTCTGCCGTCCGGCAAAATTCCACATAAAATAGCGGAAATACATATGCCCCACCTGATAATTCAGGAAAAACCTAATATTTTCGATAAATGTGGGTTTAACAATAGCTTCAGACTGACCTGATTCATTTACATGATTAATCCTTCTGCCCTTAATTTTTCCCCATGCAACATAAGCCTGCTCATGCGCAGGCTCCATACTGCTCCACATACGAGGGAAAAGGGTTTTGAATTTATCGTCGTAATTGGGTGAAACACGTTTGTCGGTCTGCACATATTTACCGTCAATCTGCGAATAGACAGGTTTTCCCTCTTTATACCGTTCCTGCGGATTTAAGGGAGAATTGTAATACTGCCCGTAAAACAGCGGACGCTGGCCGTACTGTTCGCGGTTCAGATAATAAATCAGCGAAAACATATCGTTCGGGTTGTTCTGGTCCATCGGCGGATCGACTGCCGAACGGATAACTATCAGTGCAAATGATGAATATCCGATTAAAATAACAGTTATGCCCATAACTATGGTATTCCACAAAACAAGTCCTTTTTTCCGGGTGTATCTTATGCCCCAAACAATTGCAGATATAAGCAGTATTAAGTAAACCACCACTCCGGTTTTAAACGGAAGGCCCATTACATTAACAAACAGCAGTTCAAACCATGATGCAACCGTAATAACTCCGGGAATAATGCCGTACATAATTATGGCAAGCAGCACCACAGAGGCAATCAGTGCCCAGAAAAATCCCTTTTGCGAAGTTTTGTGTTTTCTGAAATAATAGACAAAAACTATTGCCGGAATGGCAAGCAGGTTAAGCAGGTGAACCCCGATTGACAAGCCAACCATATAAGCAATAAAAATGAGCCACCGGTTGGCATGAGGCTCATCGGCAACATTTTCCCATTTCAGAATAGCCCAGAAAACGATGGCAGTGAGCATTGATGAAAAGGCATAAACTTCGCCTTCAACAGCCGAGAACCAGAAAGTGTCAGAAAAAGCATAAGCCAGCGAACCCACAACACCTGCCGCCATAATTGTTATGGTTTTGCCACGGGAAATATTCTCGGGCGAAGTAACAAGTTTTAATGCAAGGTGGGTAATTGACCAGAAAAGGAACAAAATTGTAAACGCACTTGCAAGTGCCGACATGGAATTTATTAATACTGCCGCTTTTTCGGGACTGCCGAAAAGTGTAAAAAAACGTCCGAAAAGCATAAAAACCGGTGCACCGGGCGGATGGCCTATTTCAAGTTTAAATGATGTTGTAATAAATTCACCGCAATCCCAGAAACTGGTTGTCGGTTCAATTGTAAGCAGATAAACTGTTGCTGAAACAACAAATATAACCCAGCCGGTCAGCTTGTTAACAAACTTGTATTCTTTCATTACTCTATTTTTTCCTTTGCCTGATTATTAATTAACTCATTAATTGACGCGAAGATAGTTGTTTTGCATAAAACAGAAAAAGCAGAATGATGATTTAAGTATTTTTAAAACGAAAGGTTATTTTAGCATAATTCCCGAAACCAGTCTTCCGGTATCAATTCCCTGACTGCGGGCAGAAAAATATTTTCCGGAATTTTGATATGTGCACTCCCCGTTTATTTCAATATTGCTGCCGTCAATACCGCAACCGAGCAGTATCTGCCGGTTTGCCTCCCACAAATTGAGATGCCATTTTCCGATTTTTGATTTATGTAGTGCAACTTTGCCGTTCGGAACATTTTTTAAAACCGCTTCCGCCACTTCATCGCCAACTTCATAGGCATCCGGCCCGATTGACGGCCCCATTGCAACCAAAATACCGGATGGTGATGAGCCAAATGAAACTTTCAGTTTTTCCACGGCAATGCCGGCAATATTATTAACCGTTCCGCGCCAGCCGGCATGAACAGCCGCTATTGCCATATTTTGCGGGTCAAACATCAGAAGCGGAACACAGTCGGCAGTCTGAACACAAAGGCATATACCCTTCTTGTTTGTAATAAGCGCATCGGTTTCTTCAGGCTCCTCATCACCTGCTCCATAAATTTCCCTGACGCAATTGGTATGCGTCTGCCTTGGAAAAATCAGCCGGGAAGCATCAGTTTCAATAATATCTGCCAGCTTTTTACGATTTTCAGTACTGTTTGTCCGGTTACCACTAAACCGGGGTGTTTCATTACCGGGAAATGTAAAACGGGTAGTTGTAAATACCGTTAAACCTGAGAAAGTTTTAAAAATATTGTATGAAATAAGATTGTCAGCCATTTTGTAAAATTTGTCTCAGTTTTTGTTTATTCAGCAG
>CAZXTX010000234.1:0-5035 GCA_964643695.1 uncultured Mariniphaga sp.
TGGTAAGTATTATTTGTTTTCTTTCAATGCTTTTTATTGAAGAAAGATTAACAATATAAGACCGATGTACACGCATAAACAAGTCGGAAGGTAACTTCTCCTGATACGACTTCAAACTGCCAAGCGTCATAACCGGCTTTTTTTCCTGTGAAAAAATACGCACATATTCACTGCAGCTTTCTATGAAAATAATATCTTCAATAACAATGGGAATGGTTTTGTATTCAGACCGGACAAAAATGATATTTTCATTGCCTTTTTCTGTAATGTTTCCCTGTATCAAAAGAAACTGGCGATGCACTTTTTCGGCTGAATGCAGAAAATCCTGATAGTCGATAGGTTTCAGAAGATAATCTGTCGCATCCACCTTAAATCCTTCCAGCGCATATTCCGAATGGGCTGTTGTAAACACAATTAGCGGTTTCCTGTTCATGTTCCTCACAAAATCCAACCCGTTAATTCCGGGCATTTCTATATCCACAAAAATCGCATCTGCTTTATTTTCAGAAAGCCATTTTCCGGCAAGCAAAGCATTTCGAAACGAACCGGCCAATTCAAGAAACTCCGTTTCTGATATATATCTTGACAACTGCTGAAGTGCCAGAGGTTCGTCATCTATTGCTATGCATCTTATTTTCATGTTTTGACAGGGATATTCAGGTTAGCTATAAACTCTTCGTTGCCGGCGCAGGCCTCCAGCGTATAATTATCCTTTCCGAAAAGCAGTTCCAGACGCTTCCGCATGTTATCCAATCCCATTCCCTCTGCAGATTTTGAATTTACGGGCAAAGTATTTACAACGGAATAAATAAGATATCCGTCTTCAATCGTCATTTGCGAATGAATATATGATTTGCCGTTTATATTAATTCCATGCTTAAAGGCATTTTCTATCAATGTAATCAGAAGTAGCGGAGGTATCCGGACATGGAGGAAATCAGGCGGATATATAGAAATTATCTCAACATCTTTGGTATATCTTATCCGCATTAGCGCAATATAATTCTCTATAAATTCTATCTCTTTATCCAGTGTAATCAACGGTTTTTCAGCTTCGTATAAAACATACCGCATCAGTTTCGACAAATCTACGACCGTCCGTTTTGCTTTTTTGCCGTCAATATCTATCAAAGCATGAATATTATTGAGTGTATTCATGAAAAAATGAGGATTTATCTGTGCTTTCAGATAATTTAGTTCAGTGCGAAGATTTCGGCTCTCAAGTTCATCAAGCTGCTTGGCATCTCTGATAGACTTAAAAAGCAGGCTTATTGCAATATTAAATCCTGCAACCAGCACTGCTATCAGCAATCTGTTCAGGTATGGCCCCCATTTCTTGGGAAACAGCATAAATGGCGGCCCATTTTTCTTTACACCGGGCGGAAGTTCTTTGAAAGGAGCCTGTTTTATACTTTCCTCATGAGGAGGTATTCTGTACATGGGAAAATGATTTTCCTGCTTATCATAAAATATATGCTCTTTCCCCGGAATCGGACGAGGGTTTAAGATGTCATTAGTAAGCGGCCTGGCGATAAAAAGAAGAAGAATTGACAGGAGTAATAAACCCATAAATAACAGGTACTTTTTTCGGAATAATAGTTTGGGAATCAACAGATAGTTATTCAGAAGAAACAATATTACAAAAGGCAGTAACCGTTCCCAATATTTTATGACATTGCTCCAATGTATATTCCCCTCAAAGCTATAACCTGCCAAAGGTATGAGAAACATGACAAACCATATAAAACCATATATCAGATTCTCGAGTATATTTTGTTTTTTACTGATCATTTGCTGTTCTCAATTTAAAAACAAATACCACTGTTACGCAAAGATAAAAAGATAACATAACAGTGGTATTATGTGCTTACTCATCCAATGTGCTTAAAAATCATTTTACGGGCGCCAGCCTCCTCCTCCCTGAGATGTTCCTACTGTGCTCACCGCACCGGCTGCAGAACCTGTCGTAAAAGTTCCGGCAGATGTACCTTTGGAATAAGTCGCATTGGTATAAAACCCATGAAAATTTGTGCCTCCCGATATCGACCCGCCGGTATAAATCGTGTATCCGGTATTTGCCGCAAGAGCAGAACTGCTAAAAAGCATAGTCATTCTCGATGAATATATTTTTGGCAATTTGAACGTCAGCACCTCTTTTCCATCCGAAGTAGTTTCTATTCGTACGTACTGAATATTGGATGTTGAAGAATTGAAAATCAAAGAACGCTGGGTGCAATAATTAGCTGTAGGAGTACTTGTAGATCCTCCAATACCTATAAGGGTACCCCCGGTAATTGTAAATCGGCTGTTATCACAATCAAATCCTGCTTCGGGCTGTGATGCTCCTGCTGCAACAATGACTCCGCCGGTTACTGTAAGCGTGCCGTTTGAGTCAATAGCATCGTTGGTGGTACTGCTGCAATAGATATTTCCTCCGTCTATCTGTATATGTTTAGAGGCATTGATGGCATCATCGTAAGCTTCAATATCTATTTCTCCTCCGGTTATGGTAAGAGTGGCTTTACTTTCCAGTCCTTCAGCTTCAGTCTTGGAGGTGCGAATCTTGATATTACCGCCGTTGATTGTCAGGTTTCCGTCACTCTTGATAGCTTTGGCTGCCGTATCGTTGTTTCTGTCATAAACATACTGATTTCCCGTTGTGGTAACAAACACAGTTCCTCCATTGATGATAAGCGTGCCATCAGCATTGATTCCCTTACCTCCTTTCCCTGTACTAAGCAATGTAAGAGTACCGTCTTCCATAAGAAAATTGCCGTCGCACTTGATACCTGCGGCTGAAGATGTATCATTTTCATCTGCCTCCCAGATAGCATCCCCGGCACTGTTCACGGTGATATCTCCCTTGAGGATTGTGATGTCTCCTGAAGGTTTGATCCCTTTTGATGCTGCACCATAAGTTGTGATTTCGATTATTCCGGTGGATTCTATCTCCACATTATGCTTTGTTTTAATGGCGTGCCCCTTCTCTCCGGTTGTAACAACAGATATGTTTCCACCGGTAATTGTAACCGGAGCTTTTTTACTCTCACTCTCCACACCGTCACCAACAGAACGCACTGTAAGATTACCACCCGATATAGTAATTTCATCGTTTGTATGAATTCCGTCACTTGCAGCTTCCTTGATATTAATAGTTCCTTCTGTTATTGTCAATGCTCCGTCCGTACAAAGGGCGTGCTTGTTTTTCCCGCGTATTTCAAGGCTTCCGTTTCCTTCAATCGCAACATTACCTTCGCTAAAAAATGTTGCTTTCATATCTTCCCCGTCGGTGTAAGTATATGCCGGACCATCAATAAGGCGGTTGTTAGTCTTGTCCACAAGAGTTACAGTACCCTTTTTCTTGTTTTGAATATTTATTGCAGCTCCGTTTGGATTGGTTATCTCTACCCCGTTCAGTATCAGCCCAAACTTTTTCTCACCATATATTTTTACCGATCCGTCAGCAGTTATTCCAGAAAGAACATAATTCAATTCCAACTCGGTAATTGTTGACGTAATAACTACATGACCATTGTTGTTTTCCACCACTACTCCATTATTTTCAAACGGATTGGTAACTGTGGCACCACTTGTAGAAAAAGCAATCAAAACGGCATTCTCATAACTAACAGTTTGAGAGTTCGGATTAAGATCATCATCATCCGTGTCACCCGGATCATCAGGTATTTCTGGATCAGGTTCTATCAGTTCTGTTTCATCTGTTTCTGTATCCTGAAAATCATCTTTATTACAAGAGTACATTATCAGTACGATAAAACTCAAAAAAATTATCAACAAGTTTTTCCTCTTCATATCACATTGTTTTTTATATTAGTTTTCTGACTCGTCAAATATAATTACAACATACTTTTTAAGGTAAAATAATCAATTAACAACCTTTTTTTATCAACCAATGGACAAAATGTTCATTTCTGTTTGTTGAAATTACAGATGATTCACTCTTTCTGCAATCACTCACAAAATTTGTATCTGCCGGATTTTAAGTTTTAACACTATAAATAATGAACATGCATAAAACAAAAAAGGGTATCCAAAACTTATTGGACACCCTCTTTTTAACTACCTCTTTTCTGTTTTATAAACACTGTTTATTCCACTGCATTCCTTTAATCATCCACTGTTCAATAAATAAATCTTTTTCAGTTATTGCCGAAGTGTATTCAAAAATGGCAGGTAACCATTTTTGGTTTGGAAACATCCATGACTCAAGTACAAGACTGCTTTCAATTTCATCTTTAATCATAAAATTGAAATCTTCATTGTACCAGTAACTTTCGTTCAACATCCAGTTTTCAATTTCAAGAGCCGGCTCTTTAATAATCTCAAGCCCCGAAATAAAATTCAATTCATGTTCTTTTGCCTCAACATTCCAATCTAAAAGAAATACAAAAAGCAGTGTCAAAAGAAAAATTTGAACTAAGTGTGTTTTAATTGTTTTCATTGTTTTCTGTTTTAAAAATGTCTGTTTTCTATTAATTCTAACATATAAACAGACTGTTTAACAGAGCAAAGGTTACACTTTCCTTTATTAAAAAACATTAAAAATATACGGATAGCCAGTAAAAATCGACAGACAAATGATTTTACAGGACGAATAAAAGACTTTCAGGTGTTTTATTTACAAAATCTGCCGGCAAACGGCTGAATAGTCCGTAAACAGCAGATCCACTTCCCGTCATTGATGCATATACCGCACCGTTTTCATACAGTTTGTTTTTCAGATTTTCAATTTCAGAAAACTCAACAAAAATACTTTTCTCAAAATCGTTAACAACAAAATTTATCCAATCCGAAACCTTTAATTCTGATATTTCACCAAGATTAAAAGCCGGTTTGGAAGGAATAACATTTTTATAGGCGAGAGCGGTGCTGACCGACACTTTTGGTTTAACAACAACAATTTTATACTCAGAAATATCTATTTTCAATGGAGAAAGCTCACCCCCGGTACCGATTGCAAGCACAGGTTTATTATCGATAAAAAAAGGACAATCGGAACCAAGTTTTGCAGCAT